>JAVLBD010000124.1:0-4362 GCA_031581405.1 Dehalococcoidia bacterium | reverse complement strand
CTCCCTAATATACTCACTGTATCCATTGCCTGAAAAGTGTATAGTATGTCCTGGACACCGCACATTTTTCACTTTACAACGCTGGCGACATATTGTATAATTTTGCGAGCTTATGTAATTTCGCGGGTTGCTATAGAATCGCGGAATAAGGAGAAGTTATTTAGTGGATAACTTCGGTTACATTGGAATCTTCCTCATCGTATCCCTTAGCTTTGCCGCAACAATGATATTACTCCCCGTTACCCTCAGGCTCCTGCATATCGTTCCGCGGAAGCCTAATCCTACCAAGTACACTACTTACGAGTGTGGCATGGAAACTATAGGTAAATCCCAGGTTCGATTCAACTTCCGTTATTATTTCTTCGCACTGCTCTTTGTGATCTTCGATATACAGGTAGTTTTCCTTTATCCGTGGGCGGTGGAGTTAAGCCAGCTAAAGCTATTCGGGCTTGTAGCGATGATGGTATTCGTCCTCATTACAATCGTCGGTTTCATCTATGCGTGGAAAAAGGGGGTTCTGAAGTGGAAATAGAGAGGCCCTATGTGAGCAGCGAGCTCGATAAGATCGAGGGTGCGCAAATCGACGCGCTTATGGCGGCGTCAAAGGAGCCGTATCCCGATCCTGTGGCCTGGCTCCACGAGGAACTTCAGCAAAATGTACTGCTTACCTCAACTGAGCATGTTATAGACTGGGGGAAGCGCTACTCTGTATGGCCAGTTCTTCTTGGGCTTGCCTGCTGTGCATTCGAGATGATCTGCGCTGCCGCTTCGCGCTATGACTTTTCTCGATTCGGTATGGAGGTTTTTCGCTTCTCTCCACGCCAGGCTGATTTAATGCTCGTTGCCGGTACGCTCACCTGGAAGATGGCCCCGGCCCTGAGGCGAATCTACGATCAGATGGCAGAGCCGAAATGGGTTATAGCTATGGGGGCCTGCACGGTGAGCGGCGGTGCGTTCCGTGGTTCCTATAGCGTAGTTCCCGGTATAAACCTGATTGTCCCCGTAGACGTTTATATCCCGGGGTGCCCGCCGCGCCCCGAGGGTCTACTCCACGGGTTCATGGAGTTACATCGCAAGGTCTTAGCAGACAAGCTCATAAAGAAATAGAAGGATGACTAAGCCGCTTTCCGGATCAGATATTGCGCAGCAAATAGGGGATCAATTCCCCGATGCTGTTACTGATTCAAATGAAACGGCTGTTTTCGTCCGTAGCGAAGCACTTCTTGATGTGGCGGGCTTTCTTAAAGAAAGCCTCGATCTAAATTACCTCAATAACATCACCGCCGTCGACTACACCGACTATTTCGAACTGACTTATCTATTTACCTCTCTGGCCAGCAACCATAGTCTTGTTATCAAAACGAGGTGCGAAGAGCGCGATAATCCCAGGGTGCCATCGGTGGTCAGTCTATGGCAGGGAGCCGATTTTCAGGAGCGCGAGATATATGATCTACTAGGTATCTCCTTTGATGGTCACCCGAATATGAAACGAATCTTCCTCTGGGACGGATTCCAGGGTTATCCGTTGAGGAAAGATTTCATTATAGACGTACCAGGCGGTGGAAAAGCGACAAAGCAGGGAGTGAATGACGCTTAATACCGAACAAGTTATCATTAATATTGGGCCGCAGCATCCCTCAACCCACGGGGTGTTTCGGATGAGGGTCACATTCGATGGCGAGGTTATCATTGATATGGAGCCCGTCTTCGGTTACCTCCATCGCGGAATTGAAAAGCTTGCCGAGCATAAAACCTATGTCCAGAATATCCCGTTTACCGATAGGCTGGACTACTTGGCCGCGATGTCCAATAACTTTGCCTATGTGCTGGCGGTGGAAAAACTTGCTGGTATTGAAGTACCTGAGCGGGCAGAATATATCAGAATAATAATGGCTGAGCTCATGAGGATATCAAGTCACCTCATGGGAGTAGGCTTTTTCCTCAATGATATGGGAGCCTTCATGACGCCGGTCCTCTATATGTTACGGGAGCGGGAAAAGATCCTGGATCTCTTTGAGATGGCATGCGGGCAGCGACTGACCTATAACTATATGCGCTTCGGCGGGGTTAGCCATGATATCCCCGGCGAATTTATGCCGGCACTAAAGCGTTTTATTGATGAGATGCCCGGCTATATCGATGAATATGATCAACTTATTGCCGAAAATGAAATCGTACTTGCCCGTACCAAGGGGATAGGTATTCTATCGGCGGATCAAGCTATCAATGCATCAACCGCCGGCCCGGTACTACGTGCCACCGGTGTGAAGTGGGACCTGCGCAAGGCCGACCCCTACTCCATTTATGACCGATTCGATTTCGATGTACCCACCGGCACAAATGGCGATAACTACGATCGGTATCGGATGAAGATCGAGGAGATGAAGCAGAGCGTGCGTATCGTTAAACAGGCAATGGAGCAGCTTCCCCAGGGGGAGATATGTACCAGAGTGTCGCCGACTTTCAAGCCGCCTAAAGGGGAAGCCTATGGCAGGGTAGAAGGCCCTAAAGGAGAGCTGGGCTTTTTTATCGTTAGCGATGGCTCTGCTAAACCATATCGCTTCAAGGTACGTCCCCCAGCATTGCTAAACCTAACCGTACTCCGCGAAATGATTATCGGATGGAAGCTGGCTGATGCTATAGTCACCTTTGGCAGCATTGATATCTGTATGGGCGAGGTGGATCGATAGTGGGAGTTCTCGAACAATTCCAGAATTGGTTGCTGAACTATTTACCTGATTGGTTAGCGTATCTCATACCTGTATTGATTGCCTTCACCATTCTCTCTACATGCATCCTTTTAGTGGTGATGAGCTTTATCTATATTGAGCGAAGATTAATAGGGAGGTTCCAGATTCGTCAGGGACCCAACCGGGCAGGGCCGCAGGGTGTCCTCCAGCCGGTAGCCGATGCCGTTAAGATTCTACTTAAAGAGGATATCATACCCACACTCGCCGACCGCAAGATTCACTGGCTTGCCCCCGTTATAACGTTCGTTCCGGTGCTGATGATCTTTGCCGTCATACCATGGGGCCACGGAGGCTTTATCGCCGATCTTAATATCGGAATACTTTACATAATTGCGGTATCCTCACTGGGAGTAATCGGTATTTTCATGGCGGGGTGGAGCGCAAGTAATAAGTACTCCCTTCTCGGTGCAATGCGCGTTATGGCCCAGATGGTAAGCTATGAGGTCCCGTTAGTTCTTTCCATCATAGGTGTGCTTATAATAGCCGGCTCAATGTCAATGGTTAGTATAGTAGAGGCACAAACTGTGCCCTTCTTTTTACTTCAGCCCCTGGGATTCTTAATATTCTTCCTTGCGCTGGCAGCGGAGATCAACCGCAGTCCCTTCGACCTTTTAGAGGCAGATTCCGAGATCGTGGCCGGCTTCCATACTGAATACTCTGGAATGAAGTATGGCCTGGTCATGTTGGGGGAATATGCCCATGCCTTCGCTGCCTCCGCTATTCTGACGGCGCTTTTCCTTGGGGGTGGAAAGGGACCACTGCTACCGGATGCGATGTGGTTCATGCTCAAGGTGTTCATTATATTCGCCGGACTCGTATGGATGCGTGGCACCCTGCCACGGCTCAGGGTGGACCAGCTGATGGAGTTTGCGTGGAAATTCCTCTTCCCACTGGCGATTATTAATGTCTTTGTCACCGGTATCGAGGTGATCATATGGCCCGAGTTCCCGTGGTGGCTTATGTTCGTCAATATCCCCATCGCTGCCATACTAATTGTCCTTTGGTCAAGCATGTTCAGGGTGTACGGCGAGAGGGTAAGCTTTACTCATTTCGGTCGGGGAGTGGCCAAGGGTATGGCGCTGACCTTCAGGCATCTTTTCCGTCATCCCATCACGGTGCAATATCCTGAGCAGCGGCTGAGCGTATCCAAACGTGCCCGGGGACAGAGTTTTGTGCGGGACGAGCGGAAACGGGCTCCGTGCATTGCAGCATGTCCTGCCAGTGTGGATGTGCAGGGATATGTGGCCTATGCCTCTCAGGGTAAGTTCCAGGAGGCCGTTGAGCTGATAAGGGAAACCAATCCCTTCCCTATCACCTGTGGCCGGGTTTGCACGCACCCCTGTGAGAAGGCGTGTAATCGAGGCTGCTTCGATCAACCGATTGCCATTCGTGACATTAAACGCTTCGTGACCGATTATGAGCTTAGCGTGGGCAGGGGAGATGTGACCCCTTACCCCAGAACCTGGGGTGAGAAAGTGGCTGTAGTCGGTTCT
The DNA here is from genome assembly GCA_031581405.1 of Dehalococcoidia bacterium. Lineage (GTDB taxonomy): Bacteria > Chloroflexota > Dehalococcoidia > E44-bin15 > E44-bin15 > JAAXQM01. The sequence goes on along the minus strand of JAVLBD010000124.1, from coordinate 119 downwards.
GGCCCCGGTGGTCTAACCGCCGCCCGCGATCTGGCCAGGCTAGGCTACGAAGTGACGGTGTTTGAAGCCCTTCCTGTTCCCGGTGGCATGCTATGGGTGGGCATTCCGGAATATCGCCT
>JAVLBD010000123.1:0-4406 GCA_031581405.1 Dehalococcoidia bacterium | reverse complement strand
GTGTGCTCACCTGTCCCCCCAGAGCTATGGAGGTGCATTTCTAGTGTTCCAGCCCAGGACCTATAGACATTGGATTAAGGACAACGATCTTGTCCACTTCCATGCCACGGTTGGGGAAACAGATCTCTTCATCCGTGCTCAAAATGACCTTAAGGAGGAGGCGCTAAATGCGATCATAGCATTTCGTGCCATCCTGGAGCAATATATCGAGAGTCACCCCTCCTTTCTCACTAGCCTCGAACCCCTCAAAGTGAAAGCGAATGCCCCCGAAATAGTGAAAGAGATGGCGGAGGCAGCACACAAGGCTGGAGTAGGTCCTATGGCTGCGGTGGCCGGCTCTATCGCTGAGGGAGTGGGCCGAGAGTTACTGAAATTCTCACCTGAAGTAATCGTGGAGAATGGCGGTGATATTTTTCTCAACATACAAAAAAGAAGAATGGTAGGGATTTATGCCGGTGATTCCCCCTTTACCGGTGGGCTTGTACTGGAAATCGATCCCGAGGAAACGCCTCTGGGTATTTGCACCTCGTCCGGAACAGTTGGGCATTCTCTCAGCTTTGGCCAGGCCGATGCTGTTATTGTGCTCTCCCCATCCACTGCCCTGGCTGACGCTGCCGCTACCGCTACCGGCAATCTAATTAAAGAAGCTGATGACATCCCGAGGGGGATAGAGTTCGCCCGGGCTATCGTAGGCCTGACAGGGTTAGTAATCATTAAAGGAGACAAAATGGGAGCTTGGGGCCAGATAAAGCTCTCCAGCCTAACTGAGGGAAAATGTTAAAAGGAGAAGGAGAATATAATAAGTTGGAGCATGTGGTCGTTTTCATTACGGCGGCTACGGCCGATGAAGCCCAGAGTATATCCAATATCCTGGTCAGCCACAGGAAGGCAGCCTGTGTTAATATCGTACCACGGGTACATTCCATGTTCTGGTGGCAGGGCAAGATCGAATATGGTGATGAGGCGCTACTAATCGCCAAGACAAAGGCCACGCTGTTGGAAGAACTCATCGAGCTGGTAAAGCAGAATCATAGTTACGATGTCCCTGAGATCATCGCTTTACCTATAATTGGCGGTAACCGAGATTATCTGCAATGGCTCGATGACGAAACAGGGTTGAAGCTTTAAATCTGGGATTGCAGGGGAATATTAAAGGCGGTCGGAACACCGTGTCCTTCCTTATTACATGCCTCGACTGGGGGCTCTTCGTACACAAAGGCATCTCTCTCCTTATACCTCTGCACCCATGAGCGCTTCCATCTCCTTATTCATTCTCTGCCAGTGGGTGCCTCGCCAATAGATCCTTTGACATACGGGGCACTGGAAATAGTGGGATTGTGTCTTGAAGACATAGGCGGGAACAAGATCTCGTACCTCATCTTTACTCTTGGGAACGAGCAGCTCATTACACTCCAGACAGCGGGTGAATTTTCTTTCTTGATCTATCTTCATCATCCGTACCACCTGGCGTAATTGATCTTTGGGATTGTCATCTTCTATAAGCACGGCTTTCAGCATGCCGTTCGTGACCACTCGCCGTAGCATGATCTGTGTATCCTTGGTCAGGAGCACCCTGTTATCGTTCAAGCCTATAGCAATGAGCTCATTGTCATCGACATTCTTAATAAACAGAGTATCGTAGCCCAGCATCTTGAGCCAGCGCGCCAGCTTACCTGCGTTGGTATCCACTATAAATCTGGCTCGCATTTAATTCTACCGCCTCTAAATTAATCCACAATAGCTATATGTCTGCTCCAATATCGGGAAGGATTATCGTTATTCTCATCTTTTTCTACCAATTCACCCGGTATGTTAAATGATAACCTTCATCCCCTCGTAGCCCATAGTTATATTTACCGCTAATTCTGCAGCGACCTGCGCAATCTCCTCCTTGATCTCAGACTCAAGATGAGGGCTCATGTGTACAGTGACAATGGAAGGTAAGTACCCCTTTACCCTCTTGAAGTCAATAAGCTCCTGCTTAAGAAGTCGCGGGGTTAGATGTCCGGTGTCTTGGACAAAAGACTCGAACTTATTAGGAAGGGTCACCTCGGTAACGAGAAGCTCTGGAGAAACCATCTCCCAGAGAGAGGATGAGTTTCTTCCCGTATCGCCAGTGTAGAACAGGCTCTTTCCATCCGGGGACGTAACCTGATAGCCAACCGTGGGGACATTGTGATTCACTGTAACAGGTATAACAGTATACCCTTCAATAATAAACTCCTTGTTTGGCTCCAGGGGACAGAATTTTAGGGCAGGCTTCTCGGGGAGTGGTTTTTTTCGAAAGTCTGGATAGACGATGTCGTTCAAGAGATGAGTGGAGATTATGTCGAGTACACTATCGAGAGCGTAGATATTTACTGGACCCGACGTATAGATATTCATGCCAAAGGTAGCTAAGTCCCTGGTATGATCAAAATGGCGATGGGTGATGAGAATTGCCTTCACCCTTTTCTGCGCCTCGAGTGTCAGGCTTGAAGTGAGGCTCCCGACATCTATGGCAACGGAACTATCTATCAGGAGCGAAGTAAGCTTCGCATCCCTGGACTCGCAGTTATGAGCGCCAAGTATCTCTAACTCCATTAAAATATACCCCCATTGATTATCATTTAAGCTTCTCCAGATAAACACGCTCAATCGGAAATGCGGAAAGGATTAAATCTGGTGTCATAGTCATATATATCTTTACCCTCTTTCTTTTTTAAATAGTTTACCAAAGCATAGGTGAAGGGAGTAGCCACCGTTTCATAGCCCGTCTTCACCATCCAGAGGTGAACTATGCTTATCGCTACGAAATCAGGTGTACCAGCAAAGGCGATGCTTATAAAAACGGCGGAATCAAGGCCCTGACCAACTATAGTGGAACCGATGGTTCTTGTCCATAGCCACCGCCCCTTAGTTTTTATCTTCATCTTGGCTAGTACGAAAGAATTTGCAAACTCGCCTATGAGATAAGCGACGAAAGAAGCGAGAAGCACCCTGGGAACATAGCCCAGTATCGTATCGTAAGCTGCCTGTTTATCTTCCCAGAATGGCGCTGCTGGCAGTAGACCACCGATCCAGATGGCCAATACTGCTATTAAATTACACAGAAAGCCCAGCCAGATAACCTTTCTCGCAGCTCGAAAACCATAAACCTCGGTGAGGATATCGCCGAAGATATAGCTCAAGGGGAAGATAATTACGGCTGCCGGCAGGATGAGCCCGCCAATGGAGATAAGCTTGACGGCGATAATATTCGCTGTGATGAGGCAGGTTATGAAAGTGGCGGCAATAGCTATGAAGCGCTGTGAAACCTTATTCCCCACCAATGCCCACCATCATATCGGGGTTATGCGGCATTTATCAGATCCACCGTCTATAGCGAAAATAGGCCAGCATACCCCCGGAAATACATAGCGTAAAAAGAATGATGAGTGGAAAGGCGAATGAGCTACTCTCGAAAGGAAGGGACACGTTCATGCCATAGATACCTGAGATAACAAGTAGCGGAAGGAGAATGGTACCCAGAACGGTGAGCATCTTCATTACTTCATTGGTACGGTGAGAGAATAGAGAATCGCTGGTAGCATTTAGCCCCTCCACAACCTCTTTATACTCCTCCAGCGTCTCTCTGATCGTGCCAATATGGTCACCGATATCACCGAAGTAAACATCGAGGTCCTCCCGGAGGAAGGGGTACTCTCTTACCTCCAGTGATTTAAGGATAGCTGGCTGATGGCGAATAATACGGCGATAGGACATAACATCGCGCCTGAGGACAGATATCTCCTGAACCGTATCCCGGGCGGGCTCACTGAAGAGCCGGTCCTCTGCCGCTTCTATATTGGCAATAACCCTGTTAAGGATAGGAAAACAATAGTCCACCAGTCGGTCGAGGATACGGTATAGGAGGTAACCCGAGCTGCGGGCCATGTGCTCTTCCCGCGCCCGTTCGTTCAGCTGACAATCATCGAAAAGCTTGGCCAACGTCTTGAGATCGCCCGTATGAACCGTAACCAGGAAGTCCCCTCCAATGAAGATAGATACCTGGCTGGACGTCGTTACCCGCGCCTCCTTTTTAAATACAGGGAAGTGTAGCACCAGAAAAAGGTAGTTCTCATACTCATCGATCTTAGGGCGCTCTATCCTCGAGAGGCAGTCCTCAAGGTCAAAAAGATTAAACAGGTAATTTTTAGCCAGATATTCCATATCCGAGCTAGTGGGTTTTTCAATGTTGATCCAGGTAATCCTCCCCCACTTGATAGTCTCGATATTCAGCTTCTCGTCCTTTTTATCTACCGCACTCATCACGTGTCACCTTGTTCAACAATTTTACCACAATCCATGCCAATGGCAAGTTTATTCTTCCTACATATGCCATTTCAACTGCACCCAGAAACAAATAATACGAATGACATGAATGG
>JAVLBD010000122.1:0-4424 GCA_031581405.1 Dehalococcoidia bacterium | reverse complement strand
CTGGGGGGACACCCCCAGACCCCCGGCAGTCAGTATCCTATACCTATTTTTCAGTGGTCTCCAAATATAAAGCACGAAGGATTTCAATATAGCTGAACTTGACTTCACGTAGCAGTTTTGCTAGAATTCACTAGTGTACTCTTCACATTTCAACAAAAATATGAGAAGGGCGGTTAGCTCAGTTGGAAAGAGTACTGCGTTGACATCGCAGGGGTCACTGGTTCAAATCCAGTACCGCCCACCATGCTTTTGATAAACTTTCGCCGGTAACACCTCTCGTCCATATAAGGAAGGGAGGTTATTATTTTGACTCAGAATACGAATAAAATGGTTGACCAACAGCATAAAATCGACAAAGTGGAACGAATAAGGCACTCGGCGTCCCATGTGATGGCCGAGGTGGTGCAATCGCTATTCCCCGATGCCAAGTTCGGCATAGGGCCGGTTATCGATAATGGCTTCTACTACGACTTTGACCTCCCCCGATCTCTCACCCCGGATGACCTCCCGGTAATAGAATCTAAAATGGCCGAGATCATCGCTCAGAACCTCCCTTTCACGAACGAAGAGGTAGCCAGGGAGGAAGCAAAGGGCATCTTTGCCGCACAGCCGTATAAACTGGAACTCATCGACGAAATCCCCGAGGAGCGGATGGGTATCTACCGCCAGGGCTCTTTTGTTGACCTTTGCCGTGGGCCCCATGTAAGCTCGACAGGAGAGATAAAAGCCTTCAAGCTCCTCAGCATCGCCGGTGCGTACTGGCGCGGTGACGAGAAGCGCCCAATGCTGCAGCGAATCTACGGCGCCGCTTTCGAGACACAAGGGGAGCTGGAACATTACATGGAAGTGATCGCCGAGGCGGCAAAGCGCGACCATCGTAAGCTGGGTCAGGAGCTTGACCTCTTCAGCTTTCACGAGGAGGCAGGGCCGGGGCTGGTCCACTGGCACCCCAAGGGTGCTACGGTGCGTCGTGTCATAGAGGATTTCTGGATCGCGGAGCACGTCAAGAGAGGATACGAGATCGTTAACAGCCCACATATCGCTAAAATCGACCTGTGGAAGACGAGCGGTCACTGGGAGCTATACCGTGAGAATCTGTACTCCCCAATGGATGTTGATGGGCAGGAATACATTATTAAACCGATGAATTGTCCGGCACATATACTGATGTATAAAACGAGGCTCAGAAGCTACCGAGAGCTTCCCATAAGGTGGGCGGAGCTTGGAACGGTGTATCGATATGAGCGCTCCGGTGTGCTCCACGGGTTAACCAGGGTGCGGGGTTTCACCCAGGACGATGCTCACATTTTCTGCCGACCCGACCAGCTTGAGGATGAGGTTGTAGGTGTTTTGGAGTTCGCCATCTACATGATGCGCACCTTCGGCTTTCAGGATTATAAGATAATGCTCTCCACCAGGCCTGAGAAGTATGCCGGTACTGTAGATATTTGGGAGAAAGCGACCGAGACTCTGGAGCGTGCATTAAAACGCGTGGATTTCGCCTATGAAATAGACCCGGGAGAGGGAGTCTTCTACGGCCCCAAGATCGATATCAGCCTGCGGGATGCCCTGGGGCGGACATGGCAGGGTCCCACTACGCAGGTCGATTTCAACCTTCCCCAGCGCTTCGACGTCACCTACGTGGACGTTGACAGCGTGGCACAACCTGTGGTTATGGTTCATCGCACCGTCCTGGGCAGTATGGAACGCTTCTTCGGTTGCCTCATCGAGCACTATGCCGGCTCTTTCCCTGCATGGCTGGCGCCGGTTCAGGCGATGATCATTCCTATAGCAGATCGCCACATGGACTACGCTCAGGGAGTGGCCGCTGAACTTCGGGCCAGTGGGATGCGAGCGCAGGTGGACATACGCGCTGAGAGGATGAACCAGAAAATTCGCCAGGCCCAGCTTCAGAAGATACCATACATGTTGATAGTAGGGGATAATGAGGCATCCAGTGCCGAGGTCTCGGTAAGGCTTAGAAGCGGTGAGGACCTGGGAAGGCAAACCATTAATGCCTTTAAGGAGATGGCTGGCTCAGCTATCTCTCAGAAGACACCTTGATTTTTATGGCAATACATTGTATATTACGATTCTATGCACGGATTGTTGAGGGAGGATAAAAAAGCATAATTAAGAAATATCGTATTAATCAACAGATCATAGGCAAAGAGGTGCGACTGATCGGTGAAACGGGCGAACAGCTAGGCACCATGCCGCTTTTCAAGGCTCGCGAGTTAGCTAAAGAACGAGGCTACGACATAGTGGAAGTCTCCCCCCAGGGCAACCCCCCGGTATGCCGCCTTCTGGACTACGGAAAGTTCAAATACGAGCAGACCAAAAAGGAGCGCGACGGAAGGAAGAGACAGAAGTCCGTTTACCTTAGAGAAGTCAGGATGAGGCCTAAGATCGGCGAACACGATATCCAGTTTAAGACCCGTATCGCTAAAAAGCTTATCGAAGAAGGTAGCAAGGTCAAGATTACCATCCTGTTCAGGGGTCGCGAGATCACCCATCCTGAGCTGGGGAAGGCGCTACTCGAGCGTGTGGCCAGCGACTTGCAGGAGGAGGCCATTGTAGAAAGAACACCTTTACTGGATGGGAAACGGATGATTATGGTCCTTGCACCTGCTAAGCAGCAACAAGTTAAACCCGAGAGAAAACCAGCTGAGGAGTCACTTGATGCCGAAGTTAAAAACGCATAAATCAGCAAGCCGCCGATTTCACATTACCGGCACCGGTAAGATATTACGAATGAAGGGTGGCAAGAGCCACCTCAGGCGTAACAAGTCCCGCCGCGTTAAGATGCTCTATGATCAGAAGCTGCCCCTCCATCCCTCATTTAGAGCACGCGTAAAGAGGCTTATTCCCTATGATTAAGGAGGATATAAGTGACTAGGGTAAAAAGCAGCGTCGCTGCCCATCGCCGTCATAAGAAGGTACTGAAGCTCACCAAGGGACAGATGGGGGCAAGACACTCCCGCTACCGCGTCGCCCACGAGGCGATGCTGAAGTCCCTGAGCTATTCCTATGGCCATCGCCGCGATCGACAGGGCGATTTCAGAAGGCTGTGGATCATCCGTATTAATGCCGCAACCCGTCAACATGGTCTCTCTTATAGCAGGTTCATCTACGGCCTTGATAAGGCCGGGGTTGACATCGATCGCAAGATGCTTGCTGACATGGCGGTAAGGGATCCTGCCACCTTTTCCAAGATCGTCGCCATTGCGGTAGAGCAGCAGTAGCAAGACTGACACAAAAAGAGACTAATGAAATAGTCTCAATAAACCCCCTAATCCCCCAATCTTGGGGGATTTTTAAATCTGGGGGACACCCCCAGACCCCCGGCAGGAAGTATCCTGCACCGGGGTTTTCAACGGTCTCAAATAAGAGAGTCCAGAATGGACGGATTTGTATACTGACTTAGTATCTAGATTGCCCGATCAAGTCGGGCAATGACAGATATGGTGGGAGTAGGGTAATGACAGGTAAAGCAGTACTTAATGACAGGTGAAGCAGTACTCACGGATTAAAGGGTCATCATCCGGCTTGACCGGATGATCCAGGTAAGGGGAAGTCAGGCAATATTCTCCTTCGATCCACGGATTAATGTCCTATTTCAGCCAGTAAAGCCCCCCAAATCCTGGGGGCTTTTTTATATCTGCTCCAATACATCGGGGAGACCCCCACACCCCCGGCAGAGGGAATTTCCTCTGCACACCCCTAGATTCCCGCCTGCGCGGGGATGACAGGAAAGAGGCATAAGGATAGGGAGATGCGTTGACATTGCCGCGCCGCGCTCGCAATGACAAAGTGGAACAAGGCGGGTGACTTCTCCTTATATATCCTCTCCTTGACCCTTCTGCCACTCCTAACCTATAATAGCATGCGATGATCGGGAAACTAGCCGATATAAAATCCAGAGCCCTCGATGAGCTGAGCAGCCTTGCCGATTTCAATGAGATCGAGGCCTGGCGCATCCGTTACCTTGGCAAAAAGAGCGAGCTTACCCAGATCCTGAGGGGAGTAGCATCACTACCCCCGGAGCAGAGGAAAACGGTGGGTGCCTCCGCCAACGAACTCCGGGCCACCTTAGAACATCTTTATAGCGAAAATAAAGACGCCTTAAAAGAGCAAGCATTTCAAGAGGTAGAGACCACCGCAAAGGGCTATAAAGACGTTAGCTTGCCCGGCCGCCCTATCCCTCTGGGCCGTCTTCATCCCATAACTCAGACGGTAAACGAAATCTGCGGCATCTTCGTCGCGCTCGGCTTTCAGGTGGTGGAGGGACCGGAGGTGGAATGGGATTACTATAACTTCGAGGCGCTGAATATCCCCCCGGATCACCCCGCCCGCGATATGTGGGACACCCTTTGGATCGATACGGAGAGCGGCCAGCGTCCCATGCTGCTCCGTACGCACAC
>JAVLBD010000121.1:0-4471 GCA_031581405.1 Dehalococcoidia bacterium | reverse complement strand
AACCTCAGACCCCGGGGCCCGATACAATCGGGGCACCTCTATTTCAGCGGTCTCATTTATATCCCCTATGAGCAACCTACATAGCAAGAAGCGCATCAGATGATGCGCTTCTTGCTATAATGCAACCCCCTCAGTATTCCCGCTATGTATGATAGCGGCCAATTTATATAGATTTCCTACCCGATACAAATAATAACATTAAAATGTACTGTTTGTCTGTCGGGAAAGTTTGACTCTTTGTGTGGGGATATTACTCGATTTTAATCCTTAGCGATTTATTTTAAGAAGAGTCTTTAGTAAAGGCAGCTTCAGCACCCCAAGGCGCTTCCGCATAGAATCCCCCGGTATGGCTCTTTTTCAAAGATGCAAAGTCCTATGAAACTATCGGTATGTTATAATACGAATGGTAGGGAGGGGTAGCTGTGAAAGAAAATATTGGAACCCTGGAGAAAAAAGAGGAATCTCAGCGCTTCAAGCGTATAAAGCAGGAGTTGCTCTCCACGCCAATCTATCTGTGCCCTGAACGGGCATACCTTATCACCGATTACTTCAAGCATCATGACAATCGAAACGAGCCGATGGTGATTCGCAAGGCAAAAGCTCTGAGACATCTTCTGATGCATAAATCAGTGCGTATCTTTCCTGATGAGCTTATCGTAGGTAACATGGGCAGTCACCGTATTTCATGCCTTATCCAACCGGAGTTGTCCGGGGTTTTCATGGGCAGCGACTTGCTATGGATAGGTCGGAGGAAGACCAACCCACTGCTCATTGCCTGGCGCGACCGTTTGAAGCTTCTCTTCCGTGTATTCCCCTATTGGCTCCTTCGCAACATGCCTATTCGCGCCTTCTTTCCGCGTTTTCCACATTTAGTGCGCTACGTTCTAGAACAGCTCAATGCCACCTACTACCTGATCAATGAGGCTGGTGGCATCGGACACTTCCTTCCCAATTACGAAAAGATGCTCGGGCTTGGCGTGAAGGGTTATCTGGATACTATAGAAGGAAAAGAAGATGACCTCAACCATGCGGTCCGTATCACCTGTGAGGGTCTGGTTGATTATGCCAAACGCCTGGCGCAAGAGGCTGAGCGCTTAGCTGCAGAGGAAAAAGATGCCGGGCGCTCCGCTGAGCTAAAAGAAATAGCCCGCATTTGCTATAAGGTCCCCTACAGCCCTGCGGGCACCTTTCATGAAGCATTGCAGTCCCTTTGGCTGACCCATATGGCAGTAAACTTAGAGGGGCTCAACTCCGCTATCTCCTTCGGTAGGATGGACCAGTATCTCTATCCCTACTACCAATGTGACCGGGAGGAAGGAAGGATCACCCCCGAGCGAGCCCGCGAACTTCTGCTCTGCTTCTCCGCCAAGGCTACTGAGCATGTCTTCCTGCTTTCGGAGAAAGTAAGCCAGTATCATGGTGGGTTCCTGGTAGTGCAGGCAGCCATAGTGGGCGGTATGGACAGAGATGGGAAGGATGCCGTAAACGATCTCACCTACCTCCTTCTTGATGTAATGGAGGAATCCGGCCTCCGGGACCCCAATTACCAGGCACGTGTTCATGCTGGTTCCCCTGATGATTACCTTAAGCGAGTGGTGGATGTGGCAAGGAAGGGCAATGGGGTCCCAGCCCTTTTCAATGATGAAGCAGCTATAGGCTCCCTTTTATCCCATGGCTATCCCTTGGATCAGGCGCGTAACTATGGGGTAGTTGGCTGCGTCGAGCTGGCCATACCCGGGAATAGCTTTCTCTCCACGGATGCTGGACTATTTAACCTTCCCCTTTGCCTCGAGCTGGCACTCAACCGTGGAAGGCGCCTAAAGGGAGGCCGGCGCGTAGGGGCCGCTACCCCCGATCCTACCTCCTTTACCTGTATTGACCAGGTAGTCGAGGCATTCCGCATGCAGGTGGAGTACATGGTGGCACGTATGATAGATGACCTGCAGGTAATCGAGAAAGGGAATTGTGACTACCACCCCACCCCCCTTTCCTCGATGCTGGTGGATGGCTGTCTCGAATCAGGACGAGATATCACCGCGGGAGGTGCACTCTATAACTCCAGCGGTATCCAGGGTGTAGGGGTAGCAGACGTCGCTGATTCACTGGCAGCTCTTGATGAGGTGGTGTTCCAACACCATAAATATTCTATGGTCCAGGTGCTGAGGGCCATGCGTGACAACTTCGCCTCCAGTCCTGATATCCGGGCTGCGCTGCTCAACGCCCCCAAGTATGGGAATGACCATTCGTTATCCGATACATATGCCGATACAGCAGTACATATTTTCCACTCGGCCCTCGCTCAACACCACAACACGCGCGGAGGCTCCTATGTTCCCGGATTCTACTCCGTGACATGCCACGTGGTTTTCGGGCAGAAAGTAGGCGCTCTGCCCAGCGGTAGAAAGGCTGGAGAACCATTCGCCGCTAGTCTAGGGCCGGCGAACGGACGGGATCGCCTGGGCCCCACCGCTCTACTCAATTCTGTTGCCGGTGTAGACTCTAACCTATCGCCGAATGGCTACGCTCTTAACTTGCGTTTCGACCCTCAGGCTCTGGCGGGTGACAAGGGAGTGAATATCCTGGCTGGTTTGGTAAAAGGGTTTTTTGATAACAATGGGATGGAGTTGCAGCTTAACGTGCTCGATCCGGAAATGCTGGAGGATGCCTGTCGTAATCCCGGCAAGTACCCGGAGCTGGTGGTACGCGTATCAGGTTATTGCGCATACTTCGACGATCTTCCCTATGCAGCGAAAAAAGATATCATCGCCCGGACACGTCTCGGGGTATTAAATTAACGCCGTTCCCTTTCGATCATCCTAGAGCTTCCCCTCATCTATTTCTCTGTATCCACTATCATTGGATATGGCTGAGATGACAGAGGGTCGGTCCACTTGCAGATGTCACTAATCCGCCACGGTGCAGATAGATACCCAAACAAAGGTATCCTAATCGGCGAATTTTTAAAAAATTCCATGTAGAGATTAGCCATTAATTTCCGGTCTGCACCCCTTCCGCCGAGCGAATAGATGAGATAAAGAGTAGGTGTGAAAGGAAGGGGGTTATAATCGAGGTTGGAGAGTAGGGATGTCTATTGCCGGCCGATATTGCCTACGTATTCCTGTTCTCATCCCTGAACAATGCGGAACTTTTTTGGCTCCCAAACCGTCTGTATAATGTAGTAAGGCCTATTATAACCTATTATAAGCCTTACGAGAATATAGTAGTTAAGGAAGGTAACAACTATGAAAAGGATGCTCTTAAGTGTATTATTGGTGATGGTACTGCTAAGCGTAGCGGGTTGTTCAGAAGGTGAAGTGGCAGGTTTATTACAATCAGATAAGCCCCGAGAGACGTCACCCGATATTGCCACCGTGGATCTCACAGATCTGGTCGACGGAAATAGTGCGTTCGCCTTTGACCTCTACGAGGCTATCGGAGAGAAGGGCGGCAACCTATTCTACTCTCCCTACAGCATCTCTCTGGCACTGGCGATGACATACGCCGGTGCTCGTAATGTGACCGAGCAACAGATGGCGGCTACTCTCCACTTTACACTCCCTGAGGAACATTTGCACCCCGCATTTAATAACCTGGACCTCGAACTCGCCAGCCGCGGCGAAGGCGCCGAGGGTAAGGATAAAGAGGGGTTCCGTTTAAATATCGTCAATGAAATCTGGGGACAGAAGGACTACGAATTCCGCAACGAATTCCTCGACATCCTGGCAGAGAACTACGGTGCGGGACTAAGGCTCCTCGATTTTGTGAATACACCGGAGGAATCCCGTATTACCATCAACGACTGGGTCAGCGATCAAACAGAGGGCAGAATAGAAGACCTGATTCCCCAGGGCGTAATCGATGCATTGACAAGGCTCGTCCTGACCAACGCCGTCTATTTCAATGCAGCGTGGCTGAATCCCTTCAACGAGGATATGACTGACAATGGTGTTTTCCACCTGCTTGACGGCGGCGAGGTAACCGTGCCAATGATGATGCAGAGCGATTCCTTTGGTTATGCCGAGGGTGAAGGGTATCAAGCAGTGGAATTGCCTTACGACGGTCGCGAACTATCGATGGTGATCCTGCTTCCCGATACCGGTGAGTTTGAGGAATTTGAAGGCTTGCTGGACGCTGATCTTGTGGATAACATGACGAATGACCTCATATACAAAGAGGTTGCTCTGACAATGCCCAAATTCGAATTCGAATCGGAGTTCAGTCTGGCCGACACGCTTGCCGCGATGGGTATGCCAGTTGCCTTCACTGGAGCAGCAGATTTCTCGGGCATGACCGGTAACCGCGACCTTTCTATCGCAGAAGTACTGCACAAGGCATTCGTCTCTGTAAATGAGGCGGGCACGGAAGCCGCAGCCGCCACCGCGGTAGTTATGACTCTAACGGCAGCGCCGGGGGAGCCAGTCGAGGTTACCCTTGATCGTCCATTCATCTTCCTGATCCGCGATATTGATAC
>JAVLBD010000120.1:0-4503 GCA_031581405.1 Dehalococcoidia bacterium | reverse complement strand
TTGGGGGGCTTTTTTAAAGCTGTGGGACACCCCCAGACCCCCGGCAGGAAGTATCCTGCACCTCTTTTTCAGCGGTCTATCAAAGATTATAAACCGATGGCCGGGGAGAGAAAGTATTTCACCCTAGCTTGAGAGGGGACAGATTTTCAGCAATAATCGAAAGTGCCTTTGGGCCTCTCCTCTGAACCTTCCCTTCTACGACAAGCCAGCCTTCCCTAAATAAAACTGGTCCACACTTTTCCTGTACATCACCGAATACCGTTACGTCGGCAACACCTGTACCATCCTCCATGATGACATATAAGACCCTGTTTCCATTCCTCGTCGGTGGGGTCTGATAACGAATGACAGAGCCGGCAATTTTAACCGCTCTACCCGTCGTCGCACATGGCAGGTCTTTCATTCTGGTGAACCCGCTGTCGAAGTGATAGAAATCCAGAGGATGTGCCGATAAATCCAGGGACAACAGCTCCCTCTCGGCCAGCATCCTCGTCCTCTTATCAATGTAAAGATCGGCCTGTATTACACCTGTCTCTGCACCCGCATCTTCAATCAGAGGCTTTGCCCCTTTGCCAACCTTATGGCTCAGAGACACCAGCCCGGGCAATTGCGAAAGCATCTCCACTGTATTGCCTAACGAATCAAATGCCCCTACTCTTATCAGGTTCTCCACAATAGCTTGACTTACCCTCGTTCTAAGCACGAAATCCCTTAGAGAGGTAAACTCGCCTTCCGCTCTCTGCGTCATGATGGATTCCAGTGCCCCGCTCGACATTCCCCTAAGCTGAGCAAGGCTAATACGTAGAGACCCGCCATCACAAGTATACCGTTCAGAGGACTTGTTAATATCGGGCGGCATTATTTCCACACCGGATCTCCTGGCCTCAGCCACCAGTACGTGTGGAGGATAATATCCCATAGGCTGATTCGACAGTACCGCAGCAAAGAATTCTGCGGGGTAATGACACTTCAGCCACAGCGTCTGATAGGAAAGGATGGCATAAGTAGCAGCGTGAGCTTTGCAAAAACCGTAAGCGGCGAAGGCAGACAGCTGCTCAAACACCCTTTCAGCAATGCTTTTATCGACTCCGTTTTTGGCGGCACTGGAGATGAATGAGCTCCGCATCTTCTCCATCTCCTCATGAGTTCGATCATGCGTCATAGCCCTTCTAAAACCATCCGCCTCCGCATAGCTCATTCCGGCCAGGTCATGAGCAACCTGAAGAACCTGCTCCTGATAGAGTATCACCCCCAACGTTTCGCCAAGGGCAGCCTTTAGTCCCGGGTGAAGATAGGTTACCACTTCCCTGCCGTGTCTTCGGGGCAGATAGCGCTTGTCCATATTCGATTTGAGAGGCCCCGGTCTGACCAAAGCGATCGAGACGACGATATCTTCAAAGCGATTCGGCAGCAGCCTTCCCGCCATTTCCCTCTGCGCCGGGGATTCGAGTTGAAAAGTGCCTATGGTCTTACCACTACGGAGCATGGCAAAGGCCTCAGGGTCATCCCGTGGTATCCGGTCTATATCGATCTCAATGTCTCGATTCCTTTTAACCTCGGTCAGTGTATCCTCGATAACGGTAATGGTGGGAAGCGCCAGCAGGTCCATCTTGACAATGCCAAGCCTCCCGACATCGTCCTTATCATACTGGCTGATTATATCCCCACCGCTCGACCACTCCAGTGGTACTAAATCGGAAAGCCTGCCATCCCCGATCAGCAGCCCTCCTAAGTGAACGGATAGATGCCTGGGGAAACCATCTATGGCAGCACATAACCTGAAGAAACCGGCAAGCTCAGGCCGCTTATATATGGCGCTGTTCTTTAATTCCGGCAGTGTATCAGCACACTCCATCAGCCTGGAAGCAGGTAAATAATGGATGCCCCGGCAGGCCTCTTCAATAACCTCCTGTGGTATCTTCAGTGCCTTGCCAACATTGCGAATGGCACCCCTCGCCATGTACGTATTTATCGTCCCCACGCAAGCCACGTTCTCAGCCCCGTACTTCTCATAGATATAGTCCCTTACCTCATCCCGCCGTCTCCGGTCAATGTCCAGGTCGATATCAGGCGGTTCATGCCTAAGAGGGTGCATAAAACGCTCAAAGAGAAGGCAATAGTCTATTGGATTCACCACGCTTATATCCAACACATAAACCACCAGGCTATCGACCGCGCTGCCCCTGGCCTGACATCTGATACCCCTGTCCCTTGCCCATTTAACGATGTCCCAGACCACGAGAAAGTAGCTGCAGAAACCGAGCGTGCGGATCGTATCGAGCTCGAACTCAAGGCGCTTTCTAACGTGGGAGGTCAGCGTGCCGTATTTCCTCAGGGCACCGTCAAGTGCTAACCTGGATAGATAGCTATAGTCAGTTTCACCCAGGGGAACAGTGAACCTGGGGAAGTGAGGTTTGCCCAGCTCCAACTCCAGGTTGCACCTGGAGGCAACCTCTTCCGTTGCAGCTAATGCCCCGGGGAAACCCCTAAAGAGGCTTGCCATTTCCGCTGGCGATTTGAGGTACTGCTCTACAGTTCGATAGCACTTCAACTCAGAGGCCGGGACGTTTTGGTCTATGGCATTAAGCAGTTCCTTTACCACGTACTCTTCCGTTTCGGCATAGTGGACATTGTTGGTGGCAACGACAGGCAGATTCTCTTCTCTGGCAAATGTGGCAAGCCGGTAACTTGCCATCATCCCCTCCCGTGAGGGATATCGGATAAGCTCCACGAAGAAGTCCTCTCCGAAGACCTCCCTGTAGAAGCTGGCTGCTTCTCTTGCCCTGCCGGCGTTGCGCTTCTCAAGCCATGTGGGGATCTCACCCCTGCCACACCCGGACAATGCGATCAGGCCGGCACTGAACCTTTGCAGAATCTCTCTGGTGGCCCGGGGCTGCCTGCCTCGATTCGACAGGTGAGCATCGGTGAGCAACCGGCACAGGTTTGAATAGCCCCGTCTGTTTTTACACAGAAGCGTCAGGTGATATCCCCCCTCCACATCGATCTCAGCCCCTATGATTGGCTTTACCCCCAGAGCCCTTGCCCTGTCATAGAATCTGATGGCTCCCGTCAGCCGGTTATGGTCAGTGATGGCCAACGCGGGCATGCCCAGAGCCCTCGCTTTTTCAAGGATCCTGTCCAGGGGCGAAGCTCCATCAAGAAAGCTATAGGGGGAGTGAACGTGGAGATGAACGAAACTCATGGTGATACCCTAATCGAAGGCCTTATGGAGGAACCACACCTCCCCGAGCCGGTAAAGCTCGTAGGTACCAATGCTGCTGTTTCGGGCATTAACGCGAATGAAGAAGCGCACTGCCTTCCCTCCCCACCAGTCGGAGGGTTCCCGCCACCAGCCAATTAACTCAACAACACTGTAGAGACGCTTCCTCCAGATAAATGCCGCCGGCATTGAATCCTTATCCAGGTGAACCCTGATCGGTTCACCGATGAGCTTTGACATCGTATAAACTCCAAAAAGGGGTAGCCATAACTATAACAGAACATTTGTTCTATTGTCAAGGGGACGTAAAGTGGAGTCCACAGAGGTGTCCCCTAGAAACACATCCCGGGGCGGTTGGATGGAAAAAGGTAAGAGCGCTTCACTGGCAATGGCACTCATAAGAGGCCCGTGGTAATGTGTCACTACTGTACTGGACATCACACAACACTCGCTTTACAAAGGTAGTCTTTGGGTCTAAAATAGATACGTATTCGGGCGGTTAGCTCAGTGGATAGAGCGCTTGCTTCACACGCAAGAGGTCATTGGTTCAAGTCCATTACCGCCCACATTTGTTCTCTATGGATAATTGCCGAAGTGGCGGAACGGTAGACGCGCTACGTTCAGGGCGTAGTGTCCCTTGCGGACGTGTGGGTTCAAATCCCTCCTTCGGCATTTTCCCGCCCTTAGATAGCACTCTTCTCATAAAAGACTCTTGAGATAGAAGTCAGGGTTATAGAGGATCCATTCTGGTTTAAAAGGCTGAAGAAGTACGAAAAAGCGCTTGTAGCTCAGTTGGATAGAGCGCAGCCCTGCGGAGGCTGAGGCCGTGGGTTCGAGCCCCGCCAAGCGCGCCATGGGCGATTAGCTCAGTTGGTTAGAGCGTCTGCTTTACACGCAGGAAGTCAGAGGTTCGAGTCCTCTATCGCCCACCATTTATATTAAGGATTCACTGTCATAATAGCGGTGGTACCATAAAAGGGGCTGTAGCTCAGCTGGGAGAGCGCCTCCCTTGCACGGAGGAGGTCAGGGGTTCGAGTCCCCTCAGCTCCACCATAAATCCGGGGCCGGAATTCTTCAGCGCCTCCGTACCGATAGAGCTCCATTCTGTACCAATAGGCCCTCTAACTCCCTTCGCAAGCTGTTTCAAGATTTCATACTCCATCTAAGAATAGATGGCTATTTCCCAAAGACTATCAACTACTGCAATAATTATGTAAACTACTTTGATCCCAAAGACGGTAACAATGATTTATTGACAGTACCACTGTCCCACCCCACTATCC
>JAVLBD010000011.1:0-18324 GCA_031581405.1 Dehalococcoidia bacterium | reverse complement strand
CAAGTTAATCCCTTGATAGTGCACTATCGCTTGAGTCTCTCCCGGCACCACTTCGAGACAGGGGGGCATCCCCCACCCATTTTACATAAGTACAAGAGATTGACTTCCAGCTTAAGGTCGTGTTATAAATTACGCAGAAGGCTTTCCGAGCTGCCGCGCCTAAACCTTTTTCGTACCAGTGGACGAAAGGGGCATGGCGAGCAGCCGATACGGTGCTCCGAGAAATGGGAGTGCCCCCCGTTGTGGTAAGGAGGGCTTAGCGGTTGGCAGAGTTCTGCCTGCGTATGCCTCCTATTGGAGGCATTTTTTATGCCAGCTATGTGGGTGAACTATGCCTGTCGCCTCCTCCTTTTCGGGGTTTTTCCCACCTTTCATGAAAGGTATCGGTCTTTAAGCTTAAAGTGGGCAGCTTGAAAAGGAGGTCGTATGGTTTAAAGTGTTTTCACTTCACCTATTACGTAATAAGTAAGGAGGTTATGTCTTGAAGAAACTGATTTCGTACTTGCTGGTCGCGGTTATTGCTGTGAGTCTGGTCGTAGTAGGCACTGCCTGTAGCGAAGAGGACCGGCTACACATGGCGACAACCACCAGCCTTTATGACACTGGACTGTGGGATTATCTCGAGCCAATGTTCGAGGATGAATACAGTGTAGATCTGGACATTATATATGCAGGCACCGGTATAGCTTTGGAATACGGAATGCGCGGGGATGTAGACGTTATTACCGTCCATTCTAGAAGCCGCGAAGAGCAGTTTGTTGCCGATGGATATGGTGTTGAGAGGGTGCCCTTCGCCTATAACTATTTCGTCATCGTCGGGCCGGCGGACGATCCAGCCGGTATTACAGGGATGACGCCAGAGGACGCGTTTAAGCAGTTTTTTGAGACCGGAAACGTTTCCTTTGTGTCCCGCGGTGATGATTCAGGCACTCATGGAAAAGAAAAGGCGATATGGGCGAGCGCCGGATATGATTATAACGAGGACATCCTGGACTCTGGAGCATGGTACATAGAAGCTGGAAGCGGTATGGGGCCGACCTTGGTCATGGCCAGTGAAAAGCGGGCCTATACACTGAGTGATATGGGCACATTTTTATCTTACAAGGGAGATATTGACCTGGTGACTATAGTTGATAAAGGCAGTGTGCTGCTTAACGTATATTCAGTGATCGCATGCAATCCAGAGGTGAACGTCAACGTGAATTATGAAATGGCTGAGAATATGGTTGATTTCCTTACCTCTAATGAGATACAGGAGCTTATCGGTAACTACGGTACCGATCAATATGGCACAAGCCTGTTTATACCTTGTGCCGGTAATGAGCCGACATCGTAGTAAAACCAAAGGAGTTGGAGTCAATTGACTGAACTCTGGGACGGATTTGTACAGGCATTACAGTTAATAGTATCGTTCGACCGAGAGGTGATGGAGATAGCAGGGAGGTCGCTGTGGATAGCGGCGACCTCCTGCACTATTGCAATGCTGATCTGCCTGCCTCTGGGTTGCTTAATCCACTTCCGCAGCTTTCCTGGTAAGAGGCTTCTTATCAGTGTCATACAGACCTTATATAGTATACCCACCGTCCTTATCGGTCTCCTCGTCTTCTTGTTTATCTCAAATGCTGGGCCGCTGGGGGGATTGGGCCTGTTGTTTTCGCCTGCGGCGATAATAATGGGACAGGTGATATTAATTTCACCAATCATGTTGGGGCTTATCATTTCAGCCTTGAGCGGTGTGGACAAGATGGTTACTGAGACCGCTCTATCCCTCGGGGCGACAAGGGTTCAGGCAGCCATTGTCAGCGTTAGGGAGGTCAGGTATGCAATTGTAACTGCTCTGATAATGGGGTTTGGCAGGGCGATCTCCGAAATTGGGATAGCACTTATAGTAGGTGGTAATATAGCAGGATATAGCAGGACCATTACTACTGCGATCTCGCTAGAAACACAGAGAGGAAATCTTGAACTTGCAATAGCCCTGGGAATTATACTTGTGTTCATTGCGCTGGTTATTAATATAGGTCTACACTGGCTCCAGCGGAAATAGAGGGCAATACAATGGCGTTAATCAGGGTTGTGAACGTGGGTCAGGAATATGGGGGGAAGTATGTCCTCAAAGGCGTTAACCTCGAGATCCAGAGTGGCGAGGTTTTCGCCCTTATTGGCCCCACGGGTGCTGGTAAAACCACGCTCATTAGACTCCTCAATCTGCTTGAAACACCGGCCTGCGGACAGGTATATTTCGATGGGATAGATGTTACCCGGTCCGAGCGTCAACGCTTGAAGGCGCGCCGGAGGATGGCGTACGTGCAGCAGAAGCCGATCGTGTTCAAGATGAATGTTTACGGCAACGTTGCCTGTGGCCTGAAGTGGAGGAAAGTAAAAAAAGAGGTTGTCCGCAGCAAGGTTGACAACGCTCTGGCGATGGTCGGTATGCTGGACAATACGAAAAGGGATGCACGGACACTTTCAGGAGGCGAGATGCAGCGGGTGGCCATAGCCCGCGCTCTCGTTACCGACCCGGAGGTTCTCCTCCTCGACGAGCCCACTGCCAATCTTGACCCAATTTCCATAGCGAAAGTGGAGGAGGTTCTGGAGAAGATTATCGGCCAGAAAAATATAACCGTAGTGATGGCTACCCATGACATGCCGCAGGGGCAGCGATTCGCTGACAGGATCGGTGTCATGATAAACGGCGAAATGACACAGATTGGTAGCCCCAACGAGGTCTTCTGTTCGCCTCAAAATAGGGAAGTAGCTGAATTGGTCGGTGTGGAAAATGTCTTAGCGGGGGTGATAACGGTTAAAGAGGACGAACTGGTAACCATTGAGGTTAAGGGGAATTCCATTCAAGCGATCTCGGAGCTTCCTTTGGGCGAAAAGGTTCATGTCCTGATCCGGCCGGAGGATATCACGTTCACGCCTGCAAGGAATGTGAGCAGTGCGAGGAACATGTTTGATGGGGAGATAATAAGGATGACACAGGTGGGCCGGCTCGTAAGGATTGAGGTTGACTGTGGCATACCGCTGCTGGGTGTATTGACGATGGTGTCGGCACAGGAATTAGGCCTTACCATAGGTAAAAGGCTCTATGCTAGCTTCAAAGTCACCGCAATACACGTGATAAAACGGCGCGATTAAGGTTTCCCCCGGCCTGGTGGCCGAACGATTGATAAGTTCGGTGGAAGAATTAAGGTGAGAGAGGAGAGGATTATGAAAATAAGTGCGCGTAATGTCCTGAGGGGGAAAGTCAAGCAGCTCAAGCACGGTGTAGTCAATACGGAGGTGATCATAGAAATGCCCAATGGAAATGAGATCGTCTCAATGATTACCAAGGAGTCTGCTGAAAAATTAGGGCTGGCAGTAGGTAAAGAGGTTTATGCTGTTATCAAGGCGTCCAATGTAATGATAGCCCTGGAATGAATTGAGGAAAGGCTCCACAGAGAAGGGGCAGTGGCCCCCCTTTTTAATAGGTTTATAGCTTGGGCCGTGGCAGCAGGCCGGCCTTCTCAACGATCTCGGCTACTGCCTCTTCCCACTCAATGGCCATCAGGTGAATACCGGCCACGCCTTCGATCTGGCGTACCTGCTTGATGATATCTACGCAGAGATCGATGCCCATCTGCTTGGCCTCGCCCTTGGGGGCACTGGCCATGCGATCCACTACCTCGTCGGGGACGTCCATGCCGGGAACCTTGTTCTTCATGTACCGGGCTGCACCTGCAGATTTGATCGGTGCAACACCGGCGAGGATGTATACTTTCTTGTGCAGTTCCTGCTTGCGCACCGCCTCCATCCACCGGGCAAACCGGTCCACATTGTAGATAATCTGGGTCTGAATGAAGTCGGCACCTGCCGCTATCTTCTTGGCGAGGCGAATTGCCCGAAAATCAAAGGGGTCGGCAAAGGGGTTCGCTGCGGCCCCGATAAAGAGGCTTGGTGGAACGGACATCTCATCGCCACACTGAAATATCTTGTCATCGCGCATATTCTTTGCCATTTGAACGAGTTGGATACTATCGATATCGAAGACACCCTTAGCCTGAGGATGGTTGCCGAAGCTCTGATGGTCCCCGGTAAGACAGAGGAGATTCTTCAGCCCCAGGCCTGATATCCCCAGTATATCCATTTGAAGGGCGATCCTGTTTCGGTCTCGGCATGTCATCTGAACTGTGGGCTCAAGCCCTTCCCTCAGTGCGATGAGGGATGCAGCCCAGCTTGCCATACGGACGATGGCTGTCTGGCCATCGGTAACATTAACGGCGTCGACATACCCCTTAAGAAGCTTCGCCTTCTCCTCGATTACCGCAGGATCAGCGCTTTGAGGTGGACCGAGCTCACCGGTGACGGCAAAAGCTCCGCTTTCCAGGACCTTCTCCAGATTGCTCCCTGCTTTCACGTATTAAGTCCTTTCCATTTAATATTCCCGCACTATTATACCTTCAGGACTCGGCAGTGTCCACCATTTGTACTCACCGAGTACGTTGGGGATGCCATCGTTAGTCAGCTTTTCCCTGTCATTGCGCGGACTCCGATTTACCGGGGGACGAAAACTTGTCATTGCGAGGAGCTTAGCGATGAAGCAATCTCAGGAGGTGGC
Source organism: Dehalococcoidia bacterium (assembly GCA_031581405.1). Lineage (GTDB taxonomy): Bacteria > Chloroflexota > Dehalococcoidia > E44-bin15 > E44-bin15 > JAAXQM01. The sequence continues at coordinate 13,724 of JAVLBD010000011.1, read as the reverse complement.
GAAACAACGAGATTGTCGCGCCTTCGGCTCGCAATGATAAATGATTAAATATCCCTGCCCATTCATTTTTACGAGGGTCCGACCTGTCGGCATCGGGTAACTCCCGTCTCTGGATCAGTTTGTTGTATACTTAGGGCGATATTCTGGCATGGACGAGAAACAGCAGCAAGAAATAGCCCAAGCATTTGACGCTACTCCTGAGTTATTGCCATTCATCCCCGAGCTCATGGCCGATCTGTGGGCGCTGGGCGGCTCAGTCGGGGTGATAGTGGATTCGCTTCGTCCGCTTGGCCTTCCAGCGGAGACAACGCGTGTTCTGGACCTCGGCTGCGGTAAGGGCGCAGTGGCCCTCACCTTGGCGAAAGAATTGGGTTTTCAAGCCCTGGGAGTAGACTTATTTGAGCCTTTCGTACAGGAAGCCAGGGAGCGCGCGGAAGAGATGGGTATTGCCAGCCGGTGTCAGGTCGTATGCGAAGATATACGCAATACACTAGCTGAAGTTAGAGATTACGATGTAATTATCTACGCTTCTGTCGGTGTGCTGGGCAGATTAGATGAATGCGTGGCAAAACTGAGGCAGTGCGTCCATCCTGGGGGCTACATGCTCATCGACAACGCATTCCTCACCGATCCCGGGAAGGTTGAAAGCCACTGGTACGAGCATTGTGCCAATCACGAGGAGACGCTGAGTCGGCTGACTGGCCATGGCGATACTCTCCTGCGTGAGGTAATCATACCAATGGAAGATGTGAAAGCACTTAACCGTGAATATACAGAACTAATCCGCAGGAGATCGGAGAAGCTGGCGAAATTACACCCGGAGGTCGCCGATTCCCTGTACGGGTATGTGGAGAAGCAGGAGCACGAGAGCGAGATAATGGAGACGACCGTGACCAGCGCGGTATGGCTCCTTCAGCGTCATTGATAAGGTTGGAAATAATATATCTGAATGAAAGCCGTAAGCGAGTGCTATCCATGTCTTTGCCGCCTGGCCCACCAGGCGGCTGGGCTAGCCACTAATGAAGAGGAACTGAAAGCAGAGGCGATAAGGCAAGGGCAGAGGATTGTCGATAACAATTTTTCTGCCGATGTGCTGACCATCGAAATAGCTACAAAGATTCACCGGGCAGTGAAGGCGATAACGGCCAACCCCGATCCCTATCGCGCTTTGAAGGATGAAGAGATCAGAATTTCCCGGGAACTCATCGGTGAGGTAAGCCCGGCTTACACCAATGATTTTAAGGGGTATCTGGCGCTCTCAGCTGCGGGCAATGCTATCGATTTTTTCAGGGACTTTCATACTATCAGGGGGGATATGAGGAACAAAGTGGAATTCCTCCTTGACGACTCAGGAAAGTTCGAAAGGATGCTGGAAAAAGCGACAAACGTTCTCTTTCTCGCCGATAATGCCGGCGAGGTATTTTTCGATTTACCTGTCGTAAAATGGATGGGGAGGTTTGCGCCCGTTATCTATGTAGTAAAGGAATCACCGGTACAAGATGATATCACTTTGCAGGACCTGAGGATGACCGGGATTGAGAAAGAGCTGGATCGCGTGATAACCACCGGCACGGCTACGCCCGGGGTGCTACTACACCTGGCCTCAGACGAGTTCAAGCGAGAGTTTGCAGCGGCCGATTTGATACTGGCGAAAGGTATGGGATACTACGAGACGCTCTCGGAATTTACCGGTGACGGCAGGGTGCTTCATTGTCTAATGGCCAAGTGCCAGCCAGTAGCCGATTCCATAGGGGTGCCGCTGAACAGCTACATTGCGATGATGCGTTGAGGCAGGTTAATGAAAGGTTGGAAAGAAAACTTTATCTTTTTCCCCGATAGCTATTTCATCGGGGACCCGGCTGCCTGGGGACTGCCGTTCGAAGATATCTATTTCCCAACCGCCGATGGGTTAACACTTCACGGGTGGTTTGTTCCGGGAAACAGTCGGATAACACTAGTATGGTGCCACGGCAATGCCGGAAATATCAGCTACCGATTGGATAATCTAAAGCTCCTTCATGATAGACTGGCGCTTAATATCTTCATTTTTGATTACAGAGGCTATGGCCAAAGTCAGGGGAAGCCATCTGAGGAGGGCACCTATCGGGACGCTAAGGCTGCTGCGGCTTACCTGCGCATTCGCAAAGATATTGACCAGGACGCGGTGGTCATCTTCGGTCGTTCCCTGGGCGGGGCAATTGCTGTAGACCTGGCGAGTAACTACCAATTCCTCGGGCTTATCCTCGAATCGACATTCTCATCCTTGGCAGGGATGTTTCCTTACCTTCCTCCAGATGCGATTCCTATCAAGTACGACTCGCTAGCTAAGATAAAGCAGGTCAGGATGCCGTTGCTCATGCTGCATGGAGATTGCGACGAAGTGGTCCCTTTCCAATCGGGTAGGGAATTATTTGAAGCAGCTAACGAACCGAAGGAGTTCTATACCATTAAAGGTGCAGGCCACAACGATACCTACACCACAGGTGGCGAAGGATATATGGCTGCACTTCAGGGGTTTATATCAGACCTGAAGTGAACTTGACGGGGGCGAAGCATTTTCTATGGATAGGGCATGCGCCTAATCGACTAAGGCCTGAGAGGTGCTCCCTGGTAGCGTAGCCTTTATTCCTGGCAAACCCGTAGCCCGGGTGTGCATCATCAAGCTCCACCATGATACGATCTCTGGTCACCTTGGCAATAATAGAGGCACAGGCGATAGAGAGTGATCGGCTATCGCCTTTAGGGATGCTTAGCTGGGAGAGAGCGATCTCGGGCAAGGCGACGAAGTCGATGAGGAGGAAATCAGGGGCTTGGCTAAGTTGCGCCACAGCTGAGCACATAGCCATTTTCGTTGCCTTTACAATACCATGGGTGTCGATTGATTCGGGGGGCGTATGGCCGACGCCGATAGCGATAGCTGCCTCCTCAATTAAGGGGAAGAGAAACGCTCGCTGTTTTGGCGTAAGCTGCTTACTATCGCGTACCAAAGGGAGCCAGTGGGCATCCAGGTCGAGGGGAAGGATCACAGCAGCAGCCATCACTGGCCCCGCCAATGGGCCCCGACCCACTTCATCGATACCTGCAATGAAGCGGTAGCCCTGCTCTACAAGCGTCTGTTCCTCAATGAAGCTTGGAATTTGGGTTTTCCGGATTGGCATTTTCAATTGTCTTGCTTCTCCTTAGTGCCTGCCTTGTCCGTTTACCAATTGGCTATGCGAAGACAGTTGTGAACTCCACCTGAAATGTGCTGGCACCACAGACATCGATACTTCTCTTTTTCTCAAGCACTTCCCTCAGATTCTTAGAGTATTTATACCAAATCATGCTATCATTTCCTTGGCAAAAAGTTAAGCGGTTCTAACGTAGTAAAGTGGTGGTATCATGTCAAATTTATATATAGAGACCGCTGAAAAAGAGGTGCAGGATACTTCCTGCCGGGGGTCTGGGGGTGTCCCCCAGCTATAAAAGTCCCCCAAGATTGGGGGATATAGGGGGTTGATTGAGACTATTTCAGCAGTCTCTAATGATAACAGTAACGAAAGATAGCTATGTGATCTCCTTTTGCTTAATCGCTTTTATCCTTGCCAGATGCCTTCTTCATGGTTTCGAACGCCTTTATCACCTCGTCTACCGATGCCTCATCTTCAAGGGTGGTGAGGTCACCCGGGCTCTGTCCCATGGCTACTGCCTTTAGAACGCGGCGCATTATCTTGCCGCTCCTCGTCTTGGGTAACGAGTCCACGAAATAAACCTCCTCAGGTGTAGCGATAGGCCCGATGAGAGTACGCAGGTGCTTGCTAATTTCCTTCTTCAGCTCAGGTGAAGGCGAAACGTCATGCTTGAGGGTGACAAAGAGGACAATAGCATCCCCTTTTATCTCATCCGGTTTGCTGGCTACGGCAGCCTCAGTCACTGCAGGGTGTGAAATGGCGGCGTCTTCCAATTCCGCCGTACCGATACGATGTCCGGCCACCTTGAGCACCTCATCAGCTCTGCCCAGAAGCCAGAAATAGCCATCCTCGTCTCGCATGGCGAAGTCGCCGGTATAGTATGACCCGGGAAAGCGTGACCAGTAGGAATCCTTATAACGCTGTGGGTCGCCATAGATGTCGAGAAGCATGCCAGGCCAGGGCTTCCTTATGATGAGCAGTCCAGTCTGATTTGGTGGAAGCTCTTTTCCCTCCGGATCAACCACAGCCGCGTCGATGCCCGGTAATGGAAAAGCCGCCGAGCCCGGCTTCAGAGGCATTGACTCAATCCCCGGTGTCGGGGAGAGCATCGTGCCCCCGGTCTCCGTCTGCCACCAGGTATCGACGATGGGACATCTCTCTTTCCCTATGTTGTTATAATACCAGTACCACGCCTCCGGATTAATCGGCTCGCCGACACTACCCAGAAGCTCAAGGCTGGAGAAGTCGTGCTTTTTTAGCATTTCCTCGCCGTGGCGCATAAACATGCGTATTGCCGTTGGTGACGTGTAGAAAATGCTGACGCCGTACTTCTCTATTATGTCCCACCATCTGTCCACAGTGGGGAAGTCGGGAGCCCCATCGTACAGGACGATGGCTGCACCGTGGGAAAGGGGAGCATACACGATGGAGCTGTGGCCGGTTACCCATCCCACATCGGCGGTACACCAGTAGACCGATTCCTCCTTTATATCGAAAACCCACTTATATGCTGAGTGGTTGTAAACAAGGTAGCCTCCAGTGCCGTGTACAACACCTTTGGGCTTTCCTGTCGTCCCCGAGGTGTAGAGTATATAGAGCGGGTGTGTGGACTCCATCGGCTCGGCCTCAACCAACCGATCGGTCTTTTCCAGCAGGTCTGAAAGGTAGAAATCCCGTCCTTTCTTCATCGGAACCGTCGCGCCCGTTCTCTTCACCACAACTATCTTCTCAACGACAGGAGACAGTTTAGCCGCCTCATCGACTATCTCCTTGAGTGCAAGGATCTTACCGCGGCGGTAGGCGCCATCGGAGGTGATGATCACTTTCGCCCCGATATCGTTGACCCTGTCCGCTATGGATTGGGAGCTGAATCCCGAGAAGATCACTGTATGCACAGCCCCTATTCGGGCGCAGGCGAGCATGAAAATAGGCAGTTCGGGTACCATGGAGAGATAGAGGGCGACCCGATCACCTTTTTTAACACCAAGCTGAAGCAGTATCGAGGCGCAACGGTTCACTTCGCGGAAGAGGGTGGAATAGCTCAGGACCCTGGTATCTCCTGTTTCACCCTCCCAGTAAATCGCTACCTTGCTCCTGCGCCATGTCTGTACATGGCGGTCAACGCACTGATAGCTGGCGTTGAGCATACCTCCGATAAACCAGCGCGCGTACGGTGGCTTCCAGTCAAGGACGCGATCCCACGTCTTATACCAGTCCAGTTTTCGTGCCTCCTCGGCCCAGAACCCCTCAGGGTCCTCCAGCGAGCGCTGGTGTATTTCCGCATAGCGCTTTGATGGCCACATACGGGTACCTGTCTGTAGAGAGCTGGCGCCGTCTGCCCCGCGGTTATCAGTCATGATATTCCCCCTTCCTCATCTCGTTTAATTAGTGATTGTATTACTGAGATTGCTGAAATAGCCTCAGTCAACCCCCTAATCCCCTAATCTTGGGGAACTGTTTTAAAGCTGGGGGACACCCCCAAACCCCCGGCAGGAAGTATCCTGCACCTCTTCTTCAGCGGTCTCTTACTATATAACAATGGCAAACAATAGATTAGAATACGTTCTTAAATCTGCTCGCTACCAATAACATGACCGATGCTGTTCCGTCAGGCATGATTTTCGGCTTCCATTTCCAATTCACCGGGCTGCTTACTGGAGAAATCGAACTCGTGCTTCTCTCTAGAGTGGGACCCACGTTCCAGGTCCTCCTGTTTAAGGTGATAGCCAAATTGAACCGCGCTAAGGTTCTCCTCCCTGTATTTCAGCGGAAGCACCCTGGCTAGCTCTTCTGCGGAAGCGTCGACATCTATAAGGGCCATTAAACGGCCCAGGGCTATCATGTTGCCGAATATCTCTCTTCCGAATTTCTCTGTTCCCAGCTTGCCGAACGGGATTTCCTCTTCTGTGCAATAGCCAGTCTGGCATACTGTCTTTCTCGCATGGAGACCCTTTGCCTTATCGGAGAGTTTGAGCAGGATGTCGGCATCATGAATAACCGGGTTATCAATCGGCTCTTTATCCCAGGTAAGGTAGGCCACACTCATGGCACCCCTTACTGCTGAGTCGTAATCATAGAGTAGGCTTACCTCGTAACCGAGGTTAGCCAGCAGTGTTGCCAGACCGTGGGATATCACACGAACTCCCTGACCGCCCTCTCCGGAAATAACGACCTTTCGCATCGATGACTCCTTTCTATTCCTGCCGGACTATGCCTATTTCCTCTGGACCAAGGGTCTCGGCTCCATCGGGGGCCCTTTTATACGTTTTTTTGAAATGCTGCAGCATTTCATAGGCTGATTTGAATCCCAACCGGCGGCCGTTATTCTCGATGCACTGTGAGATGACATCCACAAAGGCGAAGCCAGGCCAGCTAATCGCTTCTTTCATACAGTTACGGAAATGGAGCTGGTGGTAGACCGTTGTTCTGGCATAGAAATACCTGCCCCCGCATTTCGTAAGGTTCTGGAGATTTATCGTATCGTAATAGGCGCCTGCAGGCGTACTTACCGTTTTGGTACCACGCGGCGTTGTCGGCCCTGCCTGGCCGCCGGTTAGTCCGTAGACATTATTGTTGTTGCAAATCACGGTCAGGTTGGGGTTGCGCCTGGTGGCATGGAGCAGATGGTTGCCGCCGATGCTGGCCAGGTCGCCGTCGCCGGATACCACGATCACATTAAGGTCGGGGTTCACCAGCTTAACCGCCTCTGCTACGGGCAGCGTACGGCCGTGAAGGGTATAGACGCCATCGACGTTCATGTAGCCAGCAATCCTGCCGGTGCAACCCACTCCAGAGATAACCGTGCTGTTGGTATAATTAAGATCACGTTCATCCATCACCATTGCCAGCTGGATCATAATCTGTCCAAGCCCGCAGCCTGGACACCAACTGGTCGGCAAACGGTCCAATTTTATAAGGTCCTTGAACATCATGACACCTCCAGCTCAAGCTTTTCCTGCAGGCCTTGCTTGATCAGCTCCAGGTTGATCCTGCCTCCGAGCAGAGGTACGCGGATGACGTCTCTCTTGAGTTCACGTTCCACAAGGCTAGCATACTGGCCGTCATTGGCTTCAATAACCACGATGTTTTTATAGTCCTGAGCATGCTGCCGGAGCTCATCGCCTAGTATGGGGAAGATGCGTATGGGCCGGAAAAGAGCATAATCGGAACCGAGAGGTGCAACCACCCGGGAAACGATACCGTAGGAGATAAGAAGGGTGTCACTTGTCGTCTTTCCACTGAACTCAAAGTCGGTGTAGCGGGCAGCTACCTCGTTATGGCGAGCTTTAACTTTGGCGAGCCAGGCCCTGTACACCTCAGCATCGGCAGTACGAGCCCTGCCTTCTTCGTCGTGAGCCAGGCCGGTAAGGTACCTGTGCCCGGTTCCCAGAGGTGGCCTGGTGCGGGGGATAATATCTACCTCGATGGTATCGAGGTCAACGGTCTCATTCAAATGGCTCAAAAAGGCATCGCCCAAGAGAATAGTGGGCGATAGGGATTCTTCCGCAGCGTTAAACGCAATAACTGCGTAGCGATAGCATTCCTTAACGGAGTTGGGGTAGAAAACGATGGGGTAGTAGTCACCACTGCTGCCGTAGCTCGTCTGCTCGATATCCTGCTGTGCTGGCATGGTGGGCATTCCTGTGGCTGGCCCGACACGCTGCACGTTCACTATCACCATCGGCACCTCCACCTCTTGAGCGTAGCCGATTGCCTCCTGCATCAGGCTGAAGCCCGGACCGGAGGTGGCGGTAAAGGACTTGGCACCGGCCAGCGATGCACCGATTATGGCATTGGCGGCTGCCAGTTCATCCTCGCTCTGGATGAACTTAAATCCCGGGTTCTTCGCGGCCTGCTCTGCAGCCAGTATCAGTATCTCTGTTGAGGGGGTGATGGGGTAGCCGGCGAAGAAGGTTGCACCCGCTTTGAGTGCGCCGAGGAAGATGGCTTCATTCCCCTGAACCAGATACCTCATCGGTTTCCTCCCTTTGATCTGGGCGCTCTGACCTCAATAGCCATGTCAGGGCAGAGCCTCTGACATAGTCCGGTCCGGTCGCAGCGGCCCTCTATCTCGATGATTGCATCGTCCTTTAGCTCCAGTGCTTGCCTGGGGCAGGCCTCCACGCAGATATAACAGCGTTTGCACCAGTCGGCATTCCACCGGATGCTGGGATAGTCGATCAGCCTGGGTGCTGCAGTAGTCATTGGGCCATCTTCTCCTTTCCTTTTCGCAAAGGCGACCCGGAAGCATTACTCCTCCACGCCATTCTTGGGCTCAAGTATAATTTCCAGATGAGCCCCGTCATCCGGCTTGCCAGCAAGAAAAGCCGGAGGGATGATCGCTTCCCCGGACAAGTTTAGTCCATCTGTTCGTTTGAGGCTCCTCTTCTTTAGAAACCGCGCCTATGCTGGCAGGGTAAAGCGGTGTATGGTGAAAAGCTCTTTCGATCTCCTCAGCCACTCATGTTCCTCTTCCAGTAAATCCAGGTGCCCTTGCTCGACCTTGGAGAGCTTTTCAAACATTGCCTTACCGCTGGGGTCTGATGTGCTTTTGGCAAGGTCAGCGTAGAATGATGTCGCCTGTCTCTCCGCAGCGATGGCCTCCTTCAGGATCTCCATTTCGGGGGAATCCTCCTTCAGATCACCCTTGGACTCCGAGGCTGAGGGAAATTCCGTGCATTCGACGGGATTCGATATATCTCCGTACGAACAGTAACCCTCTTCAGAAAGCCACATCCCATCTTCTTTCACCTGCTCCCATTGCTTCTCAAGTATCTTTATATGCCCCAGCTCCTCCGAGGCGAGCCAGGAGAAGGTTTTTTTACCGCTTTCACTTTTAGTCCTGTTTGCAGCATCGCTGTAGTGACGGTGAGCCTCCTTTTCTCTCTTGATTGCCAGGATCAATGCCTCTTGTGCGTCCATACTCTTTCTCCTCTCCAAAAATATTTAAAGACGATATCTTCTCATACTCAGGGAATTGGTGACCACACTCACTGAGCTGAAAGCCATTGCTGCTCCTGCGATTATAGGATTAAGTAAAAAGCCGGTAAAGGGATAGAGTATCCCAGCGGCGATCGGTATTCCTATAGAATTATAGAAGAAAGCCCAAAAGAGGTTCTGTCTGATCTTGCGCATAGTATAGCAGCTTAGCTCTAGTGTACGAATGACATCTCGAAGGTCATCCTTCACCAGAACCACCCCCCCGGATTCAATAGCTATATCAGTACCCGAACCGATAGCGATACCAACATCGGCCTGAACCAGGGCTGGAGCGTCATTTATCCCGTCGCCGACCATAGCAACGACATTGCCCTGCTCCTGGAGCCTCTTTATCTCGTTGGCCTTATCCTGCGGCAATACTTCGGCCAGGACCCGGTCGATTCCCAGGTTATGAGCGATGCTTTCTGCACTCCCGCGATTATCTCCGGTGATCATGATCACCTGTTTACCCAGGCTTTTGAGCCGTCCTACCGTTTCGGCGGCAAAATCCTTCGCTGTATCCGCAATTGCAATTATCCCGGTAACCTTGGTATTCACTGCTACCAGCACGACCGTTTTACCCTCTCCCTCCAACTGTCTTATCCGTTCCTCCGCGATTGCAATATCTATACCTTTGTCAGAGAAAAGCTTCCTGTTTGCCACCAGAATAGCCATACCATTATATCTTGCCTCGATCCCTTTGCCGGGTATGGCGGTGAAGTCCTCTACCTCCGGGATAGATATGCTCATTTTCTCGGCCTTGTTGACAATGGCTTCGCTGAGATGGTGCTCGGAGCGCTTCTCAGCCGCGGCAGCTAATTTGACTATCTCATCACTGGATGTGGGGTTAATGAGGGGTATTATGTCGGTGACCTCAGGTTTGCCCCGGGTTAGGGTGCCTGTTTTATCGAAGACGATGGTATCCACCTGGCAGGCCCGTTCCAGAGTAGCCGCATCTCTAATGAGGATGCCGTTCTCTGCTCCTTTACCGGTACCCACGATTACCGCTGTGGGCGTAGCTAAGCCGAGCGCACAGGGACAGGCGATAATAATTACCGCGATAAAGGCGGTGAGGCTGAAGATAATATCATGTCCCAGAAGGTACCATGCGAGAAAGGTGACTACCCCTATAGCCAAAACAGTGGGGACAAAATAGGCCGATACCTTATCGGCCAGCCGCTGCACCGGTGCCTTACTGCCCTGGGCCTCCTCCACCAACCTTACGATCTGGGCCAGCGCAGTGTCTTTACCGACTCTCGTGGCTCTGAACTTAATCCAGCCGCTCTTATTCATCGTCCCGCCGATAACCTCATCGCCGATATTCTTCTCTACCGGGATGCTCTCCCCGGTTAAGAGCGATTGGTCAACTGAAGAGGTTCCATCGAGAATTACCCCGTCCACAGGGACGCTACCCCCTGGCTTCAAAATTACCTCATCTCCCACAATAACTTCATCCACGGGGATTTCATGTTCACTTCCCTGTCTCATTACCAGTGCTGTTTTCGGTTGCAGTTCGAGTAGCTTGCGAATAGAAGCTGACGTTTTGCCCTTGGCCAGTGCCTCCAGCAGCCTGCCAAGCAGGATAAACACAATAAGCATCCCCGCCACTTCATAATAAATGTCGTTACTACCATAGTTTGCATTACCGCTCCAGATCAAAATGGATACGGCCAGACTCCAGATAAAGGCGGTGCCTGTGCCAAGGGCGATAAGAGTGTCCATGCTGGCACGGCGGTTTTTAACCACTGTCCTTATCCCCACGGTGTAAAACTGGTAGCCAGCGGCAATAATAGGGGTAACGAGCACTAATTGAATGAGCGCCATACTCCCATCAGAGAGGGAAGGGAGAGGAAGACCCACATGATGGCCCATGGCAAAGTAAATCAGCGGTATTCCAAATACGACAGACACCAGGAGCTTTATTTTCAGGACCTTAATATCACGCTGCCGTGCCTCTTTCTCTCGGTCAATGGTGGTCTCCTCCATAGGTGTATAGCCAGCGTCCTTTATTGCTTTTTTAATGGCTTCCCCGGTTGTCACTGTCGGGTCGAAGGTTACTGTTGCCCTTTCGTTGAGGAAAAGCTGGTGAGAGACTATACCCTTCACTCCTTTGAGCGCAGCCTCAACAGTACCGAGGCAGTGGGTGTTATCCATACCGATCACTTTAAGTCGGAGCGTCTGAGCATCTTGTTTAAGGACGCCATAGCCGGCCTTTTCGATCGTATGCTCCAGTTCTTGAGGAGTTGCCTCCGTGGGATTGTATTCTATATAGGCTTTCTCGGTGGCGAAATTCACCGCCGCTTTGGAGACTCCTGGTACCTTCTTAAGGGAGCCCTCTACAGCAGCGGCGCAGGAGGCACAGTGCATGCCCTTGATACTGAGCGTGGTCTTCTCTATATGATGTTCGAGCGCTTCTCTATCGTCAGACTGTTGTGTCTCGTCAGGAGGAGGCTCAAGCAAGCCCTTTTCGGAGAGGAACCTATCACGGCAACCGGGGCTGCAGAAATAGTAGGTCTGGCCATCGTAGTCCAGCCGGAGCCCGGTCTTTTCGTCTACGTCCATTCCACATATCGGGTCTTTTGCCATGATTTATACCGCCTACCGGGAGTGTGCTCCCGGCCATTCCCTTTTATAGGTTTTTTATTACTCGATAGTGTCCGCTAGTGTTTGCTCTGACCTTATTCTGGTAAAAAGGCCACGCCTGGGACAATTATTAACCTCTCTGGCGTGACCATTAAACTAATACACATTTTAGCGCCGATCCTGCTACAGGTATTGTCAGTACAATTGTTTCAACCCTTTCTACCTAGTCGCGACCTATCTTAATATTTGGCTTATGAGGCTACTGAAATACCCTCAATCAACCCACTCTACCCCCCAATCTTGGGGGACTTTTAAAGCTGGGGGGACACCCCCAGACCTCTCGCAGGAAGAATCCTCGCCCTTTTTTCAGCGGTCACCTTATATCTATCGGGGAGATTCTTTTTAAGAAGAAGTCGGTATAGCTGTGATAACTGTTCAGTCCTCTCCATAGAAGAGGTCGTCATACAATAACTCAAGCTTGTACTTGTGTTGCAGCTCTTCGTGAACTAACCTCTCGCACAGGCTTTTGGCATCCTCATCACGGAGTACACTCATCATACGGGAGTAGAACTCCACCGCTTGTTGCTCTCGCTTCATGGCGGTAACAAGCGTGCCCTGCAAGCTGGTCGTTTCCAGCTTGTCGCTGGTGGTCAGGTGCTCGCTTATCATAAGGTTGGGTATCTCCCTCTTATTCCGCTGTCCCTTTTGCCAATCCCTATCCTTGAGCCCTTTCAGGATCTCCAGATGGCGAAGCTCATCCGCGGCCAAATCTTTCATCAATGATTTGGCACCGGCATCATCCGTATTATTCTGCGCGGCTGAGTAGAAGGCCTCGGAGGCGATTTCCTTGTACATCGCTGTATCCAGCAGTTCGGTCAGTTCATCGCTCAAATTTTTACTCCTTCCACCTATAATCTCTTATAGAGATGATGTCCTGAAGCATCTTTGACCTAGATTTCCTCAAAGATAGTGTCAGCTTCACTCCCGCACACTTTACAGACCAGGGTTCTCGTCTTGGGACTTTTCTCGGGAAAATCGTTGGACTTATCTTCTTTTATGATGAGATCAGCTTCGCCTCCACAGATCTCGCAAACATGGGTCTTTTTCTCGTGATCGTGATGCGGCACTATGTCTTACCTCCTTAAGAATCTATTTAATCCGGCTGGCAATCGTTTTACCAAAGTCAGTGCATTTTTCAATTTCATCTTTATCGGGCACAAATTTGAATGCAAGGCCGCAGTCTATTACCTCGATCCCGGTCTGGCCCAATTCTTGCTCTATAGCTTTCACTGCGCCACCTGCCCAGCCATGTGAACCGAAGGCAGCACCCAGCTTTCCTTTTGGCTTGAGACCTTTAAGGTAACAGAGGAATCCGGCCACGGTGGGAAACATCCCGTTATTCAGCGTAGGGGAACCGATGAGGATAGCCTTGGCATCCAGCACCTCTTTGATAATGTCGCTTTTATCGGATTCGGTCAGATTATAGAGCTTCACATCGACTTCCGCATCGGTGATGCCTTCTGCAAGCGCGTGAGCCATTTTCTCGGTGCTCTTCCACATCGTGTCATAGATTATCAATATCTTCTGTTTAGTTTCACCTTTTCCCCATGATGCATAGGCTTTAACAATGGTATCAATGTGAGACCGCCAGATGATACCATGACTGGGAGCGATGGTGTCGATTTTTAACCCCCCGAGCTTGTCCACTGCCTTCACGATTAGGTCGCCGAAGGGCATCAGGATATTGGCATAGTACTTGGTTGCCTCAGGCATAATGACGTCCAGACCTACCTCATCATCAAATCTATGAGAGGTCGCCAGATGCTGCCCGAAAGCATCCATGGAAAACAGGATATTGTCCTCAATCAGATAACTACACATGGAGTCAGGCCAGTGAAGCATGGGAGTAGGTATAAACACAAGTTTCCGCTTGCCGAGATTAAGCTCGCTTCCCTCCTTCACTGGGACCAGGGGCCAGTCAGAGTGAAAGGT
>JAVLBD010000119.1:0-4543 GCA_031581405.1 Dehalococcoidia bacterium | reverse complement strand
GCATAGGCGAGGCAGGTAAGACAGGTGAATGGCGCACCTCCCGTCCAGTAATTGATCCGGGCAAATGCATTCCGGCCAAGCGCGGTAAGCCATCTTGTTTCATATGCTGGCTTTATTGCCCGGAGGCGCTCATCAGTAAAACCATACCTGTTCAGATAGACCTGGAGTACTGCAAAGGGTGCGGAATATGCATGCAGGTATGCCCGGCACAGGCGATAACCATGGTAAATGAAGGGGAGTTCTGTTCCGAACAGGACGGATTGAACCGATCTTGATAAATAAGAAGCTCAATAGAAAAGCTGATATACAGATACTTGACGGCAATCACGCTGCGGCCCTGGGAGCGAAGCTCAGCCGCGTTCAGGTTATAGCTGCCTACCCAATCACTCCCCAATCACCGGTCACCGAAAGCCTCTCTGAATTTGTGGAAGGGGGAGACCTTAAAGCCGAGTACATTGCTGTTGAGAGCGAGCATAGTGCTATGGCTGTATGTACTTCAGCTTCCATTATAGGAGCAAGGACCTTCACCGCCAGCAGTTCACACGGCCTCGCTTATATGCATGAGATGCTGCACTGGGCTGCAGGGACACGCCTTCCCGTGGTCCTAGCCTGTGTTAACCGCGCCATCGGAGCTCCCTGGAATGTGCAAAATGACCAGCAGGACTCCATATCCCAACGGGATACAGGCTGGATACAAATATATGCTCGAAATAACCAGGAAATATTGGATTCGGTGATCCAGGCTTACAGGATCGCGGAGTCTGTCTATGTACCGGTTATGGTATGCTACGACGGTTATATCCTATCCCATACCGAAATGCCGGTGGATGTCCCTCAGCAAAGTGATGTCGATAGATTTCTTCCCCCGTACAAACCGCATACGATACTGGATCCGGCCAATCCACGTAACTATAATCTTGTCACCCTGGCAAATCCCAGGGTTAATACTGAGGGTATTCTCTGCCATGGTTATATGGAGATTAGGTATCTACTCCAGGAGGCTCTGCAGAAATCAAGGGAAACCATAATCAAGGTGGGCCAGGAGTTCGATCAATTATTTGGAAGAAGCTATGCCAATATGTTCTGGGAAGACAGGCTGGATGATGCTGAAATAGTAATAGTGGCCATGGGAAGCCTGGCAATGGAGGCAACGGTAGCTGCCGACATGCTCCGGGAAGAAGGCCATAGGATCGGTGTCCTGAGCCTGAGGGTATTTAGACCTTTCCCTAAAGACTATTTGATTGAAGCGCTAAGCAAATCCCGTCTTATCGTGGTTTTCGACAAGAATATCAGCTATGGGTCGGAGGGAGCCACCTGCTCAGAAATTAAATCAGCGCTTTATGGAAGTCGTATAAACGCAGTAATCCGCAACTTTATTGTCGGACTGGGTGGACGTGATGTCAAAGCCAGAGAAATAGCGGACGCGGTACGTAAATCGCTGCCATCGCTTGATGAAGGCGGTCCAAATATCGAATACCCCGAGTGGATATGTCATATGTGAAAGGGCTTGCCCATTGAAAACTAATGCTGTCAACCTGACCGAAAAAGAATATCTCCTGCCGGGTAACAGGACATGCCCCGGGTGTTCCTTATCTCTGGCATATCGTCACATACTCAAAGCGTTGGAAGGTCAGGTTATAGTAACGGTGCCAGCCAGTTGCCTTACAGTGCTGCATGGCATGTATCCGGTAACATCGGTTGATGTTCCCTGTGTCAACACGCCATTCGCCTCCACCGGGGCATCGGCTACCGGTCTGGTTGCCGGACTGAAAGCCCTGGGCAGGAAAGAAGTAACCGTACTCGCTATCGCCGGTGATGGAGGCACGTACGATATAGGAATCCAGGCGTTGAGTGGTGCTGCTGAAAGGCAGGAGGATTTCATCTTTATCTGCTACGATAACGAAGGCTACATGAACACCGGAAATCAGCGCTCAGGTTCCACACCCCTTGGCGCCATTTCAGGCACCACTCCTATGCTGGGCAAGCAGCAAAACCAGAAAGATATGCTGGCGATAATGGAAGCGCATGGCATCCCCTACGTGGCTGCCGCCAGTGCTACCCACCCCCTGGACCTTTACGAAAAAGTCAGAAAAGCAAAGACAATAAAGGGAACTAGATTCATACACGTATTTACACCGTGCCCTCCAGGGTGGCGCTTTTCCTTTAGTGATACCATTAGAATGGGCGAACTCGCCGTGCAAACCGGTTGGGTTGTGCTTTATGAGGTCGAAGACGGTGCTTTTCGCCTCACCTCGGCCAGCGAATCCATTGCGCGGAAAGGGACTCTGCGGCCGTTGAGAGAATACCTAATGGAACAGGGAAGGTTCAGCAAAGTTACCGAAGAACAGATTAGTGAACTTCAGGAGCGGGTAAATGCCCGGTGGAAACGCTGTCTAGACCGGGTTACCAATCTATAGAAGATATTACCAGGAATAGCATCTATTACGTTAATAGTCTCAATCAACCCCCTATGTCCCCCAATCTTGGGGGACTTTTTAATCTGGGGGAAACCCCAAGATCCCCGGCATAAAATATCCTGCACTTCTTTTTCAGCGGTCTCGTTGACAATGGGCTATGTGGTACCCCAACCTTATAAACTCACATGAATTTTAGGGATTGCCCTCTCTTATAGTGCTATTATCCTATCATCCTGATGGCCTTTAAAGGACACGCCTGGACGCATTTGGCGCACCCATGACACCATTTCGAAAAAATGACATCGGGTTCCTCGTAGGGGCTTTGCTGCGTGAGGCTTCCATATTCGCACACAAGTGAAGCGCCGCACACCCCGCTGTCGCCGCAACTATCGGGGCGGCACCTCTCATAGTCAACCGCTACTGCCTGTTTTGGCATTATCTCTACTACTCCACATTTCTGGACTCTTTACAAAATTATAGCAGTTGCAGGCTTAACCGGGCAGCTAGTGAGTATAGTTGAGTGTTAAATAACACTTACTAAATGCTGTGAGGCCGGAAGAGTTCGGCATAACAAGTCCCGGAGACGGTTTCGTTGGCTAGCTGCCCCGATACAATCATCTTCCCTTCCCAGAAGGCTGGCCTGAACCCGGGGAGAGTTATTGGTATTTTTATCTCCTGTTCTGGAAATAGCGCTTTTACCTCCAAATTCAGTGTTTGAGTCTGCTCTTTAACTTTCCAGAGAGTGCCATACTCACATCGAGTATTTGGGGAGATCCAGGAGTCTACCTTCTGTAACGCAAAGTCCTTAGTATAGAAGACAGAGCCGTCTGGGTACACTATAGTTAGGAGCTGCGATACTAGCGTTCCATCCGGTTCGGTGGCTTGCCAGAAGACGACCTCCGTATTGTTGTCAAGCTGGACGGAGAACCACTCATAGCATCGTATAACTGCGGCCGGAATAAAATCCATCCACTGATGGTCCATCCAGCCAATCCCTTCAACATCTACTGCCTTGCCGAATAACTCAATCTGACCTTTGGCTCGAAGCCGTGTTAGGGAGTAATAATGGGAACTCCCGAAAGACCACTTAATTAAACCACCGCCGTTGACTAGAAGTGGGGGTTTCAGTGAATCGAGGTCCATGTTGAGGCGGATTTTATTGCCATGGGATTGGAGGTGGTAGGAATAGGCATCGGGTTTATTGCGAAACCAGCTATCGGTAGATCCCCATCGAAGATAAAGAGGTCCCTGGGCATAATTAGGTGCGGAGAAGGAAACCTCGGAATAGAATTGTTTTGCATCAATGTCGGAAATCGATAAAACCCTGGGGCCGGTGTTGAAGTAGGCTGCCATAGCCCCGTATTGTTTACCATTGGAATCCCTCAGCGTAAAATTGGTGTACCACCACTCCGTTATCATCTCAGGGTGGGCACCTTCATCTTTAGGTAGACGAACATAGGATGAGCCGGATGGCCTCGTTTTTGATTTCGTCAATTCCTTCGACATTCCAACCTTCCGAAAATACTATACATCATGTAGAGCCAGTCTAATGTCGCTATGTTCATTGCCGCTTTGGGGGTAATTTGCCTCCATAACAGGACGATAGCTATTTCCCTGACAATGATCAAATGCTCATACCCCGGGTAACGGCTTGAAAATTGGTGAATGTACACTATAGTGGTCTGGACTACATAACTACCTTGAGACTATTCTCCTAGTCAGGCCTAATTTCGACAAAGCATTATCGCATATCAGACAGGTAGGTTGGTGCTATAACTGCACAACCAGTGTTATCCTATCCCTTATATCTTTCAAATCAGATCGGGCTTCAGTCAATATATTCATCCAAGTCTGCGCAGTCTCCCATCTGGATTCACCGAGCTTATCATACTCATGCTTCCACGTTTCCATTAGCTTCCATTTATCATCCAAGCTCTTATTAATCTGCATTAGAGTATCTCTAATCTGGGTTAGCAATTGTATTTCTTCCATTATCTGTTTACCTCCTTAATTATATGAGACTGCTGAAATAGACTCAGTCAACCACTATATCCCCCAATCTTGGGGGACTTTTTAAAGCTGGGGGACACCCCCAGACCCCCGGCAGGAAGTATCCTGCACCTCTT
>JAVLBD010000118.1:0-4559 GCA_031581405.1 Dehalococcoidia bacterium | reverse complement strand
GTGGTATCGGGAGTGAGATGGCAGCAGGAAGCGCTCTGCGCTTGGCAGATATCTTGAAATGAGATGGAGGGTGAAATGGCTAAGGTCGAGCAGGAATATGATGTAATAATTATTGGTGGCGGTATCAATGGTATAACAGCGGGGTGTTATCTACAAAAAGCAGGGCTCAAAGCACTCATTTTAGAGCGACGGGATGAAGTTGGATGCTTCTGCTCAACCCAGGAGTTGCTGCATCCTGGAGCCATGGTAAGCGTTCATGCCAATGGTTTATTCCCTGCCATTGGTCCCGCTCCCCTTGACCTTGACCTTGATAGATTTGGCATGGAGATACTTATGCCCGGGCCCATCGTATATTTCGCTCCCTTTCGGGATGGCACTGCACTGGCATGGCATTGGTACAACCCGAAAGTGACCTACGATGTATGGCGCCGTGTAAATGAGAAGGATGCTGAAACATTCCGCACCATTGCGAAGATGATTGGTCCGATATTGCAGAGCGATCTTGGCCCGGAAATGATGAATATGATGTTCTACGAACCAATGACCGATGAAAGCTTCTTAAACCTACAGAATATACTCGATATGTTTTCAACCATGGTACCTGTCTTCCCTAAAGATTCTTTATACCTCACCGGAGTTGAGGTGCTTAATGAGATGTGGGAGGACGAGCGCAGCAAGGTATTTTTATCTGGTTGGCCGATCACACTCGCAGTGGATATAATGAGCCGCATCGCTGGCTCGACGACAGTCCTGATGATGACTGCTCTGATGGCGGGTGCTGGCATCGCCTATGTTGGCACTGGCAGGGGTGGTAGCCATAACCTTACCCATGCCCTTACTAGATGTTTTCTCCATCACGGGGGCAAGATACTCGCTGGTTGCCCGGTAGCTAAAATAGTCGTCGACAGCGGCGAGGCTAGGGGTGTTGCTCTGTCCAGGGATGCCATCTACCCCGAAGCCGAGTTTCGGGCAAGGAGAGCGGTGATAAGCAATCTTAGCCCTTATCCCACATTTATCGAGCTTGTAGGTGAGGATAATCTGCCGGCCTTTGCCACCCTGGGGGCGAGGAAGTTTGATTACAGGGGTTCTCCCCTGTTTACCACCTGGTGGGTGCTCAATGAGCGACCGAAATGGAAGTGCATCGAGAGATTTCCCGAGATAGATCGAGGATTTAGCTTCAACTTCGGTGCCGAAACAATGGCGGATATATTCAGGATGGATGAGCATGTTATGGTATTGGATACACCACCCGACCCGCCGGTAAATATGGGCTATTGCATTCACAGCTTCTGTGATGCCGATCCGTCACAGGCGCCACCCGGACAGTACAATGTACTTACCTGGGCTAATGTACCCACCATGATCAGACCATTAGGAGGTCCGGAGAAATGGGATGATATCAGGGAGGACTATGGGGATAAGGTGGAAGATAGCCTGAATGATCTAATGCCCAATCTGAAGAGCGCGAAGATTGCACGTTACTGCGACACCCCCTGGGATACCTGGCGAAGAAATCCGAGCTCTAGAGGACACATGAGCAGTGGCTACTACGGGGAAAGACAGTGGTGGAGCTGGAGACCGTTTGGTGGCTGCGGTGCGCCGCGGACCCCCGTTGATAAGCTCTACATTAGCAACTCGATAGGAAGCATCTCGGTAAGCTCTCTTGGGGGTGGTTACACGTGCGCCAAGGTGGTAGCTGAAGATCTCGGGGTGAGGAACCAGGATTGGTGGGCAAGCAAACCAGGGGATTATACCAAGATCATGATGGACAGAGTAGGGGCTAAGATTGACCTCATAGATTGAAGTGCCCAATCCGATGAAAGAGGAGTAATTATCGTGGAGAATGAGAAATACGATGTCATTATCGTCGGGGGAGGGCCCAATGGCCTTACAGCAGGTGCGTACCTTGCTCGTGCTGGGGCGAGAGTGCTGCTAATAGAAAGGCGCCATGAAACGGGTGGGGGGTTAGTGAGCGAAGACTTCTCTGCCTTTCGGTTCAATCTTCATGCTATCTACATGATGATGATGGACGTCATGCCACCTTATGAGGATCTGGATCTCTACGCCGAGGGCTGTGTCTACCTGCAGCCGGAGGTGCAAGTCTCTTTGCTTGCCAGGGATGGCAAGGCGCTGACCCTCTACCGTGACCTTGACCGCAGCGTGGAGTCTATCAGGAAGTTCTCGCCGAAGGATGCCGAGAGATTTCGCGACGTCTATTTGGAATCCAAGGAACTGTCATTCGGGGCGATAATTCCACTCACGTACACCCTCCCTATGCCTACTCTCGATTTTGTTGACATGCTCCAGAAAAGCGATATCGGGCAAAAGATACTCGATATCGGAGAAAAGACGCCCAGGGAAATCGTAGATGAATGGGGCTTCGAGAATCCACTACTACAGACCTTGATTCTGCATCTTGTTTGTATGTGGGGGTTGGAACCGGATGTCTCCGGGGTAGGTTTCCTAGTCCCTCTCTATCTTAACCGCATGTTGAATATGTCACTCATAAAAGGCGGGTCACATCGGCTATCATCTGCACTGCAGAGGGCGATTATCGCTTCCGGTGGTGATGTCCTCGAAAGTTATACGGTCACAAAGATAGTTGTCGAAGATGGGACCGCCACGGGCGTCGAGGTAGGCCTGACTAATGCTGAAGAACAGGGCAGGAAGACCTTCGAGGCTAAGGTCGTGATCACCTCAACCGATCCGCTGACAACGTTTACCAAGCTCATCACGGAAGAGATTATGGAACCAATTTCCATGGGTTGTGTCGAAACGGCAAAGCAATGGGAATGGGAGCACTGGAGTCTGTTTGGGCTTCACCTCGCCCTGAAGGAGAGACCACAGTTTAGAGCTGCCGATTTCGACCCTGCGGTCAATGACGCATTCATAAAGATTATTGGCTATGATAGCCCCGATGATTTTCTATCTCATCTCAACGGTTTGGGGGCAGGTGAGCTTAGCACTGCCGGTCATATTACTGTTACCAGCGATCTTGACCCTTTACAGGCTCCCGTAGATGTCCAACCCGGGGTAGCCACGCTTAGATTTGAGGCACTAGCCCCGTATGAGGCTAAGGAAGGTAAATGGGACGATATCGCTGCAAGCTATGGAGATCGCCTTCTGTCCACAATCCAGGAGTATGCACCAAATGTTGACAGGGGTAAGATAATTCGCAGGTACGATAATCCCCCGACCTATGTAGAGCAGAAATTTGCAAATATGGTGAGGGGCTCTTTCAAACACGGTGCATATAAGGCAACGCAGATGGGATATATGAGACCAAACATTGAGTGCTCTGGTTATCGCACACCGGTTAAGAACCTCTATCTGTGTGGGGCAAGTACCTACCCTGGAGGCATGGTGTTGCTCGGAGGTGGCTACAACGCGGCACGGGTGGTAGTGGAAGACATGGGTATTGACCCATGGTGGTCTGAGCCCGACTACATCGTAAAAGCGAGAGAGATGAAGCTGGTGCCATGAATTATTATTCCAAGTGTTTACAAGTGTTTATATTAAACTAGTAAAATTCTAGATACAGTATTACTTGACGAAAAAAGGAGGGTACTTATGCTAACTAAATACGATGAACTTCTTTGTCACCAAACGGTCGCTCCCTTCGATTCTGTGGGAACCACTGCCAGGGAATGGACAGAGCGTGCATGGGCCGTGGTCTATGATACTTCAGGAGAATTCCTCCTAATCTTAGGCTTCGGTATGTACGCCAATCGCAATATAATGGATGCCTTTGCTTGCTTGAATATCAAAGGTGAAACACAATATAACGTCAGGGCTTCACGTGAGCTTCGGCCCAATATCGATGATGTTAAAGTTGGCCCCTTCTCCTACGAGGTAATTGAACCACTGAAGAAGGTTCGATGTACCCTCGCCGAGAATGACTACGATCTCAGCTTCCAGGTTGATCTTGAGGGGACAATGCCCCCACATGAAGAGGACCCTCAATTTACCAAGGAAAGGGGGAGGGTCCTCGAAAATGTTGTACGTTACGTGCAGGGAGGTAAGGCCAGTGGGTGGATAAAAGTCGAAGGCAGGCGAATAGAAGTAGGTGGAGAAAACTGGCGCTGGTTAAGAGATCACTCCTGGGGTGTCAGGCGAGGCGGTGGGGTGCCAGAAACAGGCGTTCAGCCAAATGAAATCCCTATTGGTTACCTGCATAATTTCAGCTTCATGCAATTTGACGACTTCGGCATCTCCCATCATACGAGGGAATGCTGGGATGGCCAAACACTCGTTTTTTCTGGTGCAGTCTTTTACCCCTACGGTAGTGGAAAAGAGGAACTTCCTCTAAAGAGCATCGAGCATAACTATGTTTTCCGCCCTGACATGCGTCGGATAACTGGGGGTACGAATATTTATAATGCCATCGATGGTTCTAAGGTCGAGATCTCGATGCGTGCCCTGTCCTTCTGTTGTCTGAAACCAGGGGGGTATTTCGGTCATCGGGGATTTGTGCATGGGCTTTGGATGGGCACTTCTTATCTGGACGGATACAAGCTGGATATGACTGATCCAGCAGTCCAACGTGAAGTCTCTTTTCT
>JAVLBD010000117.1:0-4562 GCA_031581405.1 Dehalococcoidia bacterium | reverse complement strand
AAACTCCAGGGCCTCCCTAATATACTCACTGTATCCATTGCCTGAAAAGTGTATAGTATGTCCTGGACACCGCACAACATTGCATTGACAATTGCAAAAGCCTGACTTATACTCCTTTTACCAAATAGCTGCAATCCAGAGAACCATGTGCAGGAGGTGTATCTCCACCATACCCAAATAGGAATTTAACCTATCAAGCAATGGGAAATAGCCTATGTCCAATTTCTTTTAAAAGGAGGTAGTGATGCCCGATGAAACGTTTGATGCGGTAGTAATTGGAGGGGGGACGACGGCTCTCTACGCAGCCATGTATCTTATGAAGTACGGTGGCATGAGTGTTGGTATATTTGAGAGGAGGCATGAGATCGGTGGTTGCCTTTCCACCGAGGAGGCTGCAGCCCCGGGCTTTCGCGGTAATCAGCATGCTACAATGATGTTTAACTGGTACCACCTGCCATACTATCGCGACTTCCCTGAATTCTGGGACTACGGGGCACAGCACGACCAGTATCTCGTTAGCGATGGTGGCATTTTCAGAAAAGAGCAGACTTGCCTTGCCATCTACAGTGAGAAGGATGACCCTACCCAGGAGCGTACCGCGAAGGAGCTCGCCCGCTTTTCGGAGAAGGATGCCGAGAAGTGGCTTAAAATGTGGAATGCATGGGGGAGCGATGAAGGATTGGCGGTGCGGCTGGACCAGCTGTTCCTCCCCGCGGAGTTCCGCTCGACACAAGAGGTGTTGGAGCGGCAAGTGGCTATATATACAAAACTTGTGGAAGCTGGTATCGATCCGGATTCGCTGATCCTTGCCAGCAGCCATCTGAGGGCGGCAAAGGAGTGGTGGGAAAGCAAGGAACTGCAGTACTGCATTGCGAGGCTTGTTCTTACGGGGGCATTTGATGTTAACCAGAACGCGGCTGAAGCCCCCGGTTTTCCTGCCCAGCTACCAATTCTGGGTTTTAACCGAGGCGGTACTCACCAGATAGCTCATTCTGCTCACAAAATCCTGGTGGCCGGCGGGGCTAAGTTCTTCACCCACGCTGAGGTGGAGAATGTCATCATAGAGAATGGATCCGCCAAAGGCATCCGCCTCACCGATGGCACTGAAATCGGGGCAAGGAAGCTGGTATTGAGCACCTTGAACCCGCGCCAGCTTGTATTCGACCTGATAGGCAGGGAGCATGTTGAAGAGAAGCTGGCACGTCGTGTGGAGCTTTGGGAAGACACTTTCGGTTGCCTGATGTGGTACAGCTTTGCCATTCACGAGGCACCCAAATATGAGGCGGCGGCGTTTAACCCCGATATCAACAAGACCTTCTGGCTCGGGCTGGCAGAAGATGCCGACCCTGAACATATCGCCAGAGAGACCTACTACATGAAGCTGGGGATATGGCCTCCGCTGGAGGACTGGTGCCCCACTGTCTGGTGTCACAGCATGTATGATCCCTCTTATGCGCCCGCGGGGAAACACGTTGCCAATAACGAGTGTGTGGGGCCGCCTGCGTCCGCCCATACGGAGAAGGAGTGGCTTAAGATAAAGAGGTGGTTTGCTGAGGAGCTGATCAAACTGTGGTCAAAGCACGCCCCTAACATGAACTGGGACAACATCATCGGCTGCGACTATAACACCCCGTACGATAACCTGCGGATGAAGAACCTTGCACCCCACGGGGCAATGTCAGGGGGCGACCGTACACCGTACCAATCTTTCGAGAACAGGCCTACCCCCGAGCTGGCAAACCACAGGACCCCGATAAAGAACCTCTATTGCACAGGGGGACAATGGTGGGTAGGGACCAATGCGGGCGGAACTGAGTCCTACAGCTGCTACAGGATTATCGCTACGGACCTGGGGCTGGGCAAGCCATGGGAGGAGCCGGGGAAAGAGGAGCCGTATTCCCTGGTTCAACAGTACAGACTCGAACTTGAGAGGATGCGGAAAACGTTCCCAACGACATAATAGAGAAGATGCACCTCCACCATACCTAAATACTAAGGCAACCTATTAAGGAAGGGAAATGGCCGATATCAAGTTTCTAAAAAGGAGGTAGCGATGCCCGATGAAACGTTTGATGCGGTAATAATTGGAGGTGGGAACCAGGCCCTTTACGTGGCCATGTACCTGGCCAAGTATGCGGGCATGAGTGTCGGTGTCTTTGAGCGAAGGCATGAAATCGGTGGTGGCTTGACCACCGAGGAGATGGCCGCGCCGGGTTTCCGCGGCAACACCCACGCCGTGATACAGTTGCCCTGGTATCACCTTCCGCTCCATCGCGATTTCCCTGAGTTTTGGGACTACGGAGGCCAGCTCGATCAACACCTTTGCAGCGACGGCGCTGTCTTCAGAAATAATCAGACTTGCCTTGCCATCTACAGTGAGAAACATGACCCTGACCAGGAGCGCACAGCCAAAGAGATTGCCCGCTTCTCAGAAAGGGATGCCGAGAAGTGGCTTAAACTGCGGAAAAATTGGCGTGAGGAATCAGTGCAAAGGGTGGAGATGGACATGCTATTCAATCCCGCGGAGCTTCGCGGGACACCCGAGATGTTTGAGAGGCAACTGGCTATATATCCAAAGCTTGTAGAGGCAGGGGTTGAACCGGATTCGCTAGTTCTGGCATCCAATTTTATGCGCGTAGCACGTGAATTCTGGGAAAGCCCGGAGTTGCAGTACTGTGCTGTCAGATTCGCCCTTTCTTCGGCATTCGATGTTAATCAGCCTGGGTTGGGAATGGTAGCACTGGGCGAGGCTTCAACATTGCCTACTATAAGTTTCGTCAGAGGAGGAACCCACCAGATAGCTCACGCCGCCCATAAGATACTGGTCCGCGACGGGTGCAAGTTCTTCACCCATTGTGAGGTAGATAAGGTTATCATAGAGAATGGAGCCGCCAAAGGCATCCGCCTCGCCGATGGCTCTCAGATTGCAGCCAGGAAGCTGGTGGTGAGCACCTTAAACCCAGCCCAACTTTGCTTCGATTTGATAGGCAGAGAGCATCTGGACTACCGGACTGTGCGTCGTGTGGAGGCTTTGGAAAGCAGCTTCCTGTGCTTGATGTGGTACTCCTTTGCTTTGCGTGAGGCTCCTAAGTATGAGGCGGCAGCCTTTAATCCTGATATAAACGAGACCTTCTGGCTCGGGATGGCAGAGGACGCTGACCCGGAACATATAGCCAGGGAGTGCCACTATCAGAAACTACGCAAGTTTCCTCCGTTAGAGGATTACTGCCCTGCTATTTGGTGCCACAGTCTGGTTGACCCTTCCTATGCACCTGCGGGGATGCATATTGCCCAGAGCGAACAGCTCGGCCCACCCGCCCCTACCTATACCGAGAGGGAATGGCTGGAAATAAAGAAGCGGTACGCTGAAGAACTGATTAGCATCTGGAAGAGGCATGCGCCCAACGTTAACTGGGACAATATCATCGGTGTCGATTCAAATAGCCCGTACGACTGCCTGCGGCAGACGAACTGCGGGCCCAATGGGAACATGGCCATTCTTGATTGTCCGCCTTACCAGCGTGATGCCAACAGGCCTACCCCTGAGTTGGCCAACCACAGAACTCCCGTAAAGAATCTTTATGCTACAGGGTCAGCTTGGCATCCTGGGGGATGGGCTGCCTCAGCGGAATCTTACAACTGCTACAAAATCATTGCTGGTGATCTGGGGCTGGGCAAGCCGTGGGAGGAGCCGGGGAAAGAGGAGCCGGACTCCCTGGTTGAGCAGCAGAAAATCACCAAAAAAAATATGCGGGAAGCGTTCCCAACGAACTAGTGTAGTGTCTCTAACACTTCGTTACCTCGCTTAACCTTGGAACTAATAGTTTCTACAGAAGCCGTCTAGACGAACGGTTTAGGATCAGCATTGTTAGCCTCAAGATATTCCACGATAGCCGCGACGAGGGCGGGAATCGAAGTCAAAGTGGCTGGGACTATCGCTTCACCGAGTATTTCTCAGCTAGGTTTCCGGCAATAGGCAGTTTATAGCGCTCCCCCTGATATGCTTTCACCATGAGTATAATCCACAGCACTAAAGAAGCTATCCAAAAGAACGCCCCCAGTATCGGACCAAGAAAGGGCACCATGAATAGTATGCCAAGGACAATACTTAGCACGGTTATGGCACCGAAAACAATAATTGACTGCATGGCATGAAAGCGGACAAACTCGTCCTTCTCCTCAAGTAGAAAGAATACCAACCCGGTTATCCAGCCGAGCACATACGATAGCAGTCCACCTATATTGGAATCAAGACCTGTGCTACTTGTCTTCTCTTCACTCATGCTCTACCTCCCTTTACGATTATTACATTCAGCTAGACTAACAGAAATTACGGGAGAGTAACATAGGTTTGTGGTTTTGTCAAGAAGGTACCGTGCGATGCAGTTAAGGGGACTATGGACCCGTCAATGCTATGGGCCATAACATAGAGGCCACCCATTCTCGGGGTAGGCCCACCTACTTACCAAACAATACCAGGTCTTCACATGGCTGTTACAAAGTAGTGAGTATGCTTTTTATAGCTAAGGCGGTGCTAAGGTAGGCTAGATGAAGGGATAGTA
>JAVLBD010000116.1:0-4656 GCA_031581405.1 Dehalococcoidia bacterium | reverse complement strand
CTCGCTATTGGCGTGCATGATGGATACCAGAACGGTATCCTCCCTCACGATTTTAGCAACCTCTTCGGGATCCACCAGCCCATGCTTGTCGACCGGTACATGGGTAACCTCGAAGCCCCACTTCTCCAGCGTCTTCGCTGCGTGGAGCACTGAGAAGTGCTCGATGGCCGAGATAACAACGTGCTTCCCCTGGGACTCCCTGGCTTGTGCCAACCCCTTGATGGCGAAATTGTTTGCCTCGGTACCCGAGCCGGTAAAGATGATCTCTTCCGGCTGGGCGCCAATGAGGGCCGCAACCTTGCTCCTGGCGTCGTCTAACGCTTCTCGTGCTTCATCTCCCCACTCATGGAGGGATTGGGGATTACCATACACATCCTTAAGGTAAGGGAGCATTTCCTCCAGTACCTGGGGCAGAATCGGTGTGCTGGCGACGTTATCTAAATACACTTTTTTCATTATTCTCTTACACCTATGCTCATTTAGACCATATTTTAACCCCAACGCTATAACTTGGATGCGACTTTTGTCTCAGCGTGGGAGAAACGGAAGCCTTTACGTCAAGCGGGCATCAACCACGTCCCAGTTGATGTTCTTGAAGAAGGCATCGATGTAATCGGCTCGCTTCAGCCCATAGTCAATCATAAACGCATGCTCAAAAACGTCCAGCACCAGAATTGGTGTACAACCAGCAGGGTGACCGGTCTCATGCTCGTTTATCCACTGGTTGAATAGCCAGCCATTGACATTATCCTGGTAAAGGACGGCCCAACCGATTCCCCGCATAGCGGCAGTGGCTCGGAAGTCCTTCTCCCAGTCCTCGTAGCTGCCATATGCACCGGGCAACAGTTTAGCAAGCTTTTCTGATTTGGTTGCCGTTCCCTTTCCGTCAAGGTTTTCGAAGTAATACTCGTGAAGACGCATGCCATTGAACTCGAAACCGAACCGCCGCTTTAACTCGGCGTATTCCGGACTGGCCGTTTTCCCTTCTTTTAGCATGGTTGTGAGCAAGTCATATACCTTGTTGGTATTGGTGACATAGCCTTGATAGAGAGTAAAATGATTTTTCAGCAGTGTCTCGCTGAATCCCTCCATCCCTATCAAACCCGCATAATCGTTAGCAGTGTAACCCATTTCTCCTCCTTGCCAAATTATCCCCGATATATTTCATTGTTACTTATTACTATCTTTATTCCATTCCTCCTGGACCAGGAGGTGATTTCTCGACCTCTCAGCAACCAGGCTCACCGTGGTGATCACAACAGCTCTGCCTTTTTCTTATCTTAATGAGATTGTTTCGGAACACAAGACCCAACTTTCTATGAAGAGGCATTGGTACTGACATGTTGGTGAAAACAGATCTCATACTTGGCATTTTCACTCACCTCCTTTGCCCATTGGCAAGACACAGATATGCAGAGTTTCTACTCGTCTAGTTTTGGCCAGTGACGCACTATACGAGACTTATTAAATAATCTCACTCAATCCCTCAATCCACAGATGGCGAGGCACCTCTTATTCAGAGTTCTCTTCATAGAGAATAAGCTGTTTGACCAAGAGACGTCATTCCCGTTAAGTCATACTCGCTGTGAAGCTTGTGGACACGGCTAAAAAGAAAGGAGCTTAGATCATTAACGCTCTTCTTCTCTTTATTATACTTTCTCCATATCCTCGCCACAGCAGACCAGCGTGCCGCCGCCGGCCTTTGTCACCGTTACCTCATTACCGCAGACATTGCACCTGTATTTCTCGCCTGCTTTCTCTACTCCCATTATACACCTCCGATATACTTTGTCGAGACATTAATGGCCTCGCCTCCATTTTAATTTGTATCAGTAATTGCAGGTATATGATTCAGACAGGTCGTGATAGCCTGCTTCATCGTATTAACATTCAGGAGATTACGTCACCCCTTATTCCTATCATTACCTGCTTTAGGGGAATATCCCTGCCGCTTGCAGCTACGGCCTGCTTTGCCATATGCACCAGACCGGCGCAGCAGGGGACCTCCATGTATACTATAGTAAGGCTCTTTATATTCGAACTGCGTAAAATGTCCGTCAATTTCGACTGGTGGGCCTGGAAGTCGTCCAGTTTTGGACAGGCTACCAGGAGAACGTGATCCTTTATGAAGTCATGGTGGAAGTTAGCGTAGGCGAAGGGTACACAGTCCGCAGTCAGCACAAGGTCAGCCCCCTGGAGAAACGGCGCCGTCGGGGGTACGAGAATGAGCTGGACCGGCCAGTGGCCGAGCATTGATTGCTGGCAAATCTCATTGGCCGGGGCAGTTGCGGTTGCATCCTTCCTTTCAAATTGCGTAACAGTAGCAGAGGAGCAGCCGCAGGGAAGCTCCTCCTTGAGATGAGCCTCATACTTCATGTGCTGCATGGCCGCTTCCTCATCGAAAACATCGGACTCTCGCTCCTCGATAGTTATGGCACCCTGGGGGCATTCCCCCAGGCAGGCGCCGAGGCCGTCGCAGTAAGTCTCGCTGACGAGCTTCGCTTTCCCGTCGATAATCTGAATGGCACCCTCGGCGCAGGAGGGTACGCATGTGCCGCAGCCGTCGCACTTCTCCTCGTCTATAGTAACGATTTTCCTCACTACCTTTGTTGCCATTTTAGATCTCCTTAAATTAATAGCCTGAGCAAGGCCTCACATTGGGTGCAGATGTTATGGGAAACAACCCAGCTGGCATTTATTGATCTTTATATTTAATTTGTTTGCTGTATCGCCAACCTGTCGGGGGCTAACTTTCAACTTCTTCGCTATACTAAAAGACACAGCACAGGGAAGCTTACCGTCGACCAGAGAATCTTGAATCTCCATTTCCAGCTTTTCGTTCATGGGGTCACCTCCTGTCTTAAAATTGCCGCTACTCGCAGCCGGTCAAACTTTTCCATCTGTCCTCTCCCAGGCATTCGCGAGCTGAAGCACACCAGTCGATACATGAAGGGAGCTTCTCCTTGTAAATCCACTCGCCGCACTCGTGGCACTTCGCCTTAGTCTCGTTGGAGAAGATCTCCTCCTCTGTACCACAGTTCGGGCACTTATAGAGTTCCACCCGCAGGTTTCTGAAATCTTGACCAGGACATACCGATTTCATATTTAGACCTCCATGTAATATTAAAAGACTACTGAAATACTCTCGGTCAACCCCCTGTACCCCCCAATATTGGGGGACTTCTAAAGCTTGGGGACACCCCCAGACCACCGTCGGGAAGTATCCTGCACCTCTTTTTCAGCGGTCCCTTTATTATTCTGTTAAGAGAAAAGGAGCTATCCTTGAGCGATCCTGCCGCCCAGTCCAAAGGCGTCTGTGAGAGCGGTTGTATGATCCATGATCTCTCCTTGCTTATCCACGCCGGGGATAAGAAGCTCTTCGCCATACTCGACACCGATCGCCTGAAAGAAATATTTGACCGTCAATATAGATCCATCAAACAATTTCTTGCCTTTTGTTGCCCCAACAGCAATAAAGGCGCCTTTTCTCCCCGTATCGGGCGGGTCCTGCTTAAGGACATATTTTCGTGCCCACAGCGCCTGGCAACGGTCAATGAGCGCCTTAACCTGGCTGGTCAACCCGTAAAAAAATATCGGCGAGGCAATGATTACCACGTCAGCCTCAAGGAGCTTGGGATATATGCTGTCCATATCGTCTCGAATAACGCAGTTACCATCCACAAGGCAACCGTAGTTTTCATGGCAGGGAGCTATCTCGAGTTCATCGACGATGATTTTTTCGATATATGCCCCCTGGCTCCGGGCTCCCATCAACGCTTCATCGAGAAGCAGATCGGTATTGCCCTTTATCCTCGGGCTTCCCATTATTCCCAGGATTCTCAACTATGTCTCCTTATTGTTGCCTACTGAAGCCCTTCAGCAGGTCGGAAAGCTGTCTCACGTGAGCTTTCTCCTCCTCGATTACCCTGTCCACGGCTTCACGTTGTGGGCGGAGAACCAGTTCACGCAGGTTCAAGTAGAACAGTATAGAGTCCTTTTCTGCACTGAGACCAATGGTAATAGCTTCGGATGCGCTCCCTGCCTTCTGTGCCATCGCACGGGCAGCCTCATCATTGCGGAATACAGCGGAGTCGATAAGAGCCCTCAGATAAAGGTCATACTCTTCAGTGTATGTCTCCGGTGGCGCATAGTCTGACAATGAACCCAGCATACGCCGGAAGATCTCGATATGCTTTGTCTCGTCAAGGACCAGATACTTCCATATACTCCTGGAATTTTCATCCGTGGCAGATTGTGCCAGGGAGTCGTAAAAAGCGGCTCCGCTCTGTTCGATCCCAACGGCGATATTGACAAGTTCACTGCCGCTAAAAAATAAGCCCATTTTCTCCTCCTTATAATCGCTGGATATACTTATGTGCCTGGAGCATTGCCTTGGCACCTTCGCCGGCGGCGACCACTATCTGTTTCCCCACAACATTGGTCACATCACCGGCGGCGAAGAGACCGGGCACCCCCGTTTCATTGGCACAATTTACCTCAACCTCACCGAAATCATTGAGCCTGGTTATTCTACCGATTAAATCGGAGTTGGGTAACAGCCCGATTTCGATAAAAACGCCACCAACCTCAAGCCTCTTTTCCTCGTCGCTTTTCTGGTCCCTGATGACTATAGCCTCCACACGGCCTTCACCCTCT
>JAVLBD010000115.1:0-4670 GCA_031581405.1 Dehalococcoidia bacterium | reverse complement strand
CTGGGTGCTTTGAACATATTCTTATCTGATAGTTCCTTATACTTCATTAGGTAGTTGTATACGTTGCCCATGCCTTCCAATGCATCCGGACCATGGTCGTTTGCCAGATGCTCCATCATCTCGTTCGTATCTGTGTAGGCGACTAATGGGACGTCCCCGGGTTCGCCGAAAGAACAGAAAGAACTGCGGGGCCTAACGAGCTCCAGGCCGTACTTATCTAGTTCTAGGCGTTTTATCATCTCAGCGCGGAAGACGAGTAGGGCCCAGGCGCCGACGTTGTGCTTGAACCCATCAAACAGCTCTCTGGTCGCTGCCATGCCTCCAATCCAGTTGTTCTTCTCCACACAAAGTACAGAGAGCCCATTCTTGGCGAGAACCGTTGCTGCTGTTAGCCCATTGTGTCCTGCTCCAACAACAATCGCATCGTAGTCAGCCATTTCACAACTCCTTTCTACAAGTTATGTCCCCTAAATGTGTACTTCTCCCGTCGTGATGTTAGAAAAGTATCGTAGATACAATGAGAACCAAGCAGTTCCATTCTATTTGCCTATAGACGTAGGAGCATAAAATATCCATTTACGATTACGGCAGGACTATCATGCTCCGTCACCATAGTACCTCAAGGTTTCTTCAACCAGTGCTAATTTTCGCTCCGGGCCAACGCCAATATATACTAGACCTCCAAGTAGAGCCTTGTTTCCTTTATTCGCAGTCCTTAAACCATACGTCCCTTTCAGTTTTTGTCCCCAAAGCTAGACCAAAGGATCATCACTCCATGTAGGTCTTGATGTATTTCTCCATGGCAGGCGTCGGCTTCCACCATTTCTTCAGGCCCATGTCCTCGGCTACCTTATTGGCAGCCACGTATCCAGGGCCTCCGGTGACCATGCCTCCGGGATAGGTGGAGGCGCCGCACAGGTACAGCCCCCCTATAGGCGTCTTCGAGCTGGAGCACTCAATATTGGGACGATTATAGCCCAACTGCATCGGCGTATAGTCACCGTGTTTGATAGCCCCACGACGCATATTAGGGAAACGTATCTCAATGTCCACCGGGGTCTCGGGACTGGTCATAATGATGTTCTCCCGCTTCATATTGGGTGCCGCCTTTTGCCATTTGTCCAATATGGCTTCCTCCAGTTCCTTATTCCTCTTCTCCCAGCCACCTTCAATATCATAGGGGGCATGCATCTGGAAGAAGGAGACTTCCCCGCCCGGCATCCGAACCAGATAGGGGTCCCAGAAGCTTTCGCAGGTGCTGTGACCGCCGAAATCGCCATCTACCTTGCCCGCCATCACATTGTTCCAGTGGGCTACCACCTGGTCGGTACTGTCGAAACCAAAGATGGTCATGAAGGACTCGTTTACCCAGGGGTCATCGCACTGGTACCTCGGCTGCTCCTTAGCCGCCAGGTGCAGAGTATAGTAGCTCCACTTATCGTACTTCCAGTTCTCCACATTTTCCTTCAGCGTCGTTGGTAGACTCTCCTTGCCCACAAGATCGAGGAAGGTAGTGTGCGGGTCCAGGCTGGATATCACTACCTTGCTATTCAGAGTGCGCCCCTCCATCAGCTCCACCCCGGCAACATTGCCGTTCTGCATGTTGATCCTGGTCACCTCAGAGGCCTCCAGGATCGTCCCCTCGGCCCTGACGATCTCCCGCGCCAGAGCACCGGCAAACTTGTGCGATCCTCCGTAGCAGTAACACTTGTTCATGCCCCGATCCAGAAGCAGAGGAACAAACAAGCCTGTCCCCGTTTCCCGGGGGTCCAACCCCCACATGCAAGCAACATATAGCATTAAGGCCCTCACCTGATCGTTCTCGAAGTGGTCCGTCATAATCTCCAACGGGCTGCGCTCATTAAGCTCCAGCAACTCCCTGCCAACCTCGGTGCGCTGCAAAGCTACAATCAAGTCCAAAGAAGGTGCCGGTGGTAAATAGGTAGCTGGCCCTACTATCTCATTGACCATTCGCGTCCAAGTACGCATCAGCTTCCCAAAGGCAACGGCATCCTTGTGCGAGACCTTATGTATAGAATCAGTGGTGTCCTCTACCATGCGGGTCAGCTGCAGAGAGCTGCCATCCCCAAACACCATAGAGGTCTGAAGGTTGGGCTTTATCCATATCAGGGCATGCTTGTCCAGATTGAAGTCCTGCATCACCGGCATATAGTCCACCATCATGTGATAGATGGCATGCATGTTGGAGTAGTAGCACGGGAAGAGGATCTCCTCTGTAGCCAGCCCTCCTCCAACCTCGAAGCGGCGCTCTACCACCGCCACTTTTACCCCCGCTTTAGCCAGATAGGCTCCTGTCATCAGGCCGTTAGGCCCACCTCCTATAATAATTGCATCCCAATCGCTCTCATCAGGAAACTCATAAAACATGTCGCCAGTCAGCATCTGCGTTTGGCGCTTCCTTAGTTCCATCGTGCCCTCCTTTCCCTCTATTTATTGGCGAGGTATGGCTGATATCTTACCTCTCTTCGGTATGTACCACGGTGATGGGTACCACCAGTTGCCGGGCTCGGCGATCCCGTCCTCAATGAGGATATGCATCAGGTTGTAGGGGATAGCCATCAGGCACAACCCACCGGGGTGCCCAGTTGACTGATTGCCAAGGTAAAGCCGGTCGATAGGGGTGCAGTAGCGGGAAAGCTCGGGCAGGGGACGGTTGGTCCACATCTCGTCCTTGCACAGGCGGGTGCCGCTGTAGCCGCCGCCGATGAGACCGGTGTTGCGAAACTCTGAATCCAAAGGGGTGTTTGCCCAATGGTAAACCAGGCTGTCCGAATTGAGGTTCTCCACCACCTCGCTGAAGGCTTCCCGCATATAAGCGTTCCACTTCTCTTTATATTTGTTTATGGCATCAGGACCATCCACATGATATTCCGGTGGGGGAACAAACACATAGAAAGGGGAGACGAGGTGGTGATTGGGGATGGTGCACTGGGGATCTGTGGAGGGAAATCTGCTGCCAGGGACAGCCATCCAGAACACCCTCTGCGCGGGCACAGTGGGATCGCCTTTCAGGCCGTCTACATCGGCTACATGGTCATAGTAGATCTCCCGCGAGTCACAGGGGTAGATTCCACTGGACATAAAGGGCCAGTCCTTGAACTTGGGGCGTAAGCGAAGAGGCTCTCGAGTAAGGAAGTGGGACACGTAGATGCTACCCCCCTTGAGGCTGGTGTCATTTACCTTCTGTAGCAGTCCATGGTCCACATGCTGGGGACCGATCAGCTTGTTGAAGGTTTGCCTGACATCAACGGCGCTGACCACCGCCTTGTCCGCCCAGATGGTCTTTTCGCCCCAGGCAGCATTGTCTCTGAGGCGCACCCCCTCTGCCTGCCCATGCCGGATGATAATTTCCTCTACAGGGCAGCAGGTGCGCACCACTGCCCCATGTGCTAGGGCGCAGCGCAGGATAGCGTGGAAGTAGTCATGCATCCCGCCGCGAGGAGCACTTGTCCCATATAGGGTGACGGCTATGTTGGCACCCATGGCTGGGATAGCCATCCCTTGGTAGTGAGCAGTGGCTCCTGAATACCAGGAAGCAAAGGCTTGCATTACCTTAAAGGGCTCGGTCTCACAATACTCGTCCATGAGGTCAAACATGGTCATCTGGAGCAGTTCCTCAGTCCATACCTCTGGCGCCCGCTCCTTATATACCTGCATAAAGGGGGTGTTCTCCGCCGTCACCTCCACTTCAGGAGGGTGTGGTGGACACCAGAAGGTGGCGCGCAGCAGATCCTTGGTGAATGTGGGCGAGCCGAGCATGCCGGTTATCTTTGCCCAACCCAATCCGTCCTTGTCGCTGAATGGTACTGCCCCCTCTGTGGTCATAACTGTTTTAATAATTGGTGTAAATGCCCAGGTGGGTTCCCAGCTCATGCGTAAGCCATACTTCCAAAGCTCTAGCTGCTCCAAGCCTGGGGCTGCTGACGCGTACATGACTACGGCGTGGGGATTGATACGCACCCCGGCTATGGGCTCTGTCTGTTCACAGGCTCCCCCAGCCTCTGACCGCTCCTCCAGCACACAGACGCTTAATCCGCACTTGGCCAGGTACGCCGCTAGGGCCACACCGTTAGGCCCAGCACCTATAATGACAATGTCATATCTTTCCTCTGTGCTCTTGCGCATGAACTCCATAGTGATCCTCCTGTCTATACTTAGTCTTTGAGATATCGACCTTATCTGCGGCTACTCGATAGAATCACCTCCCATGTCTCTTATTGGCGATACATAGCAGTTTATCGTGGGAGTGTAACACTAACAGAGAGGAGCTGTGTTTGTCAATAGTAGGTATAGTCAGCGATATGGGCCTATTGGTGGGGCTGAGCTATCAATGCCGTTAGATATAACAGAGGGGCCACCCATTATCGGATAGCCCCACCTACTTGCCAAACAATATCCGGCCTTCATATAGTAAAGTAGGGATGCGGTTTCGATGCAGGATGGCCAGAGTAGCTGCACAGATGTGCGTGCAGAATGTAGTTGAAAAAATATATCGTGAGGTTTTGTTGGTATAAAAGAGAGGCCACCCGTTATCGGGTAGCCCACTCTGACTTCAATAGCTGGGGCGATGTATGTATATTCCTAACTTGTACCTGTACTAGTCGCCCGTCTTCTCCTCACCGACCATACAAGAGCAGCAGCCAACAGGA
>JAVLBD010000114.1:0-4740 GCA_031581405.1 Dehalococcoidia bacterium | reverse complement strand
ATATAGGGGGTTGATCCAGAGTATTTCAGCAGTCTCATAATTAAGGTATCTTACCTTGCCAAAATGGGGTATTTCCGTATGTTTCTCACTCCGCCAACGGAGACCGAACTGGACCGCCATAAGTAAAGATGAGCCAATACTTAGATAGCTACCATCTTTTCGATATGAGCTTGCTTTAACAGCTGGAACTGGCTCTTGAAAGAGTCCGAGCTTAGCATATCTGTGGTCATAATAACAGCATCCTCATAATTATCGTTGTAATAGCTCTTCCTTACCCCTGTCTTCTTGAAGCCGTATTTCCGATAAAGTGCCTGCGCTGCAGAATTGGAGAGGCGCACCTCTAAGGTCATGACCTCGGCGTGTTGCGTCATGGCAAGATCGACGGTTGAAATAAGCAGGAATTCACCGATCCCCTGCCTTTGATATGACGGGCGCACCCCCACGGTGATAATATGAGCCTCACCCGCCATGAGCCAGAAGCCAGTAACGCCAATAATTCGTTGGTTTGAATGGGGTGCTCCTTTTGGATAGATGAGGCGTCTCGCCCCTGCCAGGAAACGATTGATCCTGGTTTCGTGTTGCTCCATTTCTTCTATAGACGCAATATGGTTGTCTTTCTCATAGGCTACCAGGTAATGAGCTAGCCTATTGGACAGGAGATCATTTCTATACGGTGGTGCAGGCCACTGAGTGGGAAAGCATTCCCGATCTATCTCGATAGCCTGGGGAACGTCCGCTAGCCGCATCGGTCGTATTACGTAACGCAAAGTATACTCGGTAAGGGGAGCATGAATTTCTCTTTTTTTTCACCTATTGCCAGTATCTTTTCCTATTTTTCATCGCCCCCCAGAATCCGGGCGATGTCCGCCTTGCCATATCTCTCCCACTCGCTGTAGACGCAGCCGCAGTACTTCTGGTGATACAGGTTGAGCTCCCTGGATAACTGGTGGCTCTCCCTGAAGCCAGAGCGGAAATCCTCGTAGTAAAATGTTACCCCCTGCTCTTTAGCCACGGTTTCGCCAACAGCTCGAAGCAGCTCATGCTTTTGATAGGGGCTAATAAGGAGGGTGGTCGTGAATGCACTAAACCCCTTCTCTCGGGCGACCTCAGCCGTTTTAGAGAGACGCAGCCGAAAGCAATCACCGCAGCGCTCCCCCTCATGCCCTGTCACCGCGCGAAAGTACTCGATCATATCATAACCCTCGGCCACGATGAGCGGTAGTTCCATGGATTTTGCCAGAGTACGTATCGCTTCCAGGCGGCTTTGGTGCTCGGTGAAGGGGTGAATGTTGGGGTTATACCAGAAGCCAGTTACCTCGAATCCCCCTTCTCTGAGCCGATTTACCGTGTAGGTGGCGCAGGGACCGCAGCAGCAATGAAGGAGGATTCGGTTCATTCTTTCACACCGTGACACTTCGTGCCTTGCAGTGACGCATGGAGCCTGCCCATGCCTTCGACTGCTACGCCCCCCGATGAATCGGGGTTCTCGCAATGACTGGGACAAATAGAATCAGGGCGAGAAAAGTCCTAGTTGGGGTGATTGTTTATATGGTAGTTTAAGATGTTCATAGGCATGGCGGGTTGCTACCCTCCCCCGGGGTGTACGCTCCAGGAAGCCCAGTTGCAGCAAGTAGGGCTCATAGACATCCATAATGGTATCGGCCTCCTCACTGATCGAAGCGGCGATAGTGTCCAGCCCGACCGGGCCACCGTCAAATTTCTTGATGATCGCCAGGAGCACCTTATGGTCTAGTTCATCCAGCCCCAGGTGGTCCACTTCAAGCCTGGAGAGCGCCTCAAGGGCAACCTTTTCGGTGATTACTCCCTCAGCCATCACCTGGGCGTAATCCCTGACCCTCCTGAGGAGGCGATTTGCCACCCGGGGTGTGCCTCGGGAACGGCGCGCGATCTCCTTCACTCCACCCCCTTCCGCTTCAATCCCCATGATACGTGCCGAGCGCTCGATGATTGCCGCAATAGCTTCCTCATTATAGAAATCGAGGCGGTACACAACACCGAACCTGTCCCTGAGCGGTGCGCTGAGCATGGCGAAGCGAGTAGTTGCACCGATCAAGGTAAAACGGGGTAGATTGAGACGAAGACTCCTTGCTCCGGGTCCTTTGCCCAGAATGATATCGAGTACGAAGTCTTCCATCGTAGGATAGAGTTTCTCCTCTACTGTTCTATTCAGACGGTGGATTTCGTCAATGAACAGGACATCATCTTCTTTCAGGCTAGTGATAATAGCAGCGACATCTCCGGGGCGCTCCACTGCGGGTCCTGAGGTGGTTCTAATGTTAACCCTCATCTCGGAGGCAATGATGTTGGCCAGCGTGGTCTTACCCAGGCCCGGAGGGCCATAGAGCAGAATATGATCCAGTGGCTCGTCCCTCCCCTGAGCGGCGGCAATAGCAATTTTTAGGTTTTCCTTTACCTTTTCTTGTCCAAGAAACTCAGCAAGACGCTTCGGCCGAAGGGTGGTATCCAGGGAGATATCATCTTCCTCAGGCGTCCCCGATATGATTCGCTCCGTTCCATCTTCTGCAGACATCGACTTATTATAATAAGTTGGCTACTACTAATCAAACAGTCACTGACAGTATCATTTAGAAACTACTGAAATACTCTCAATCAACCCCCTATATCCCCCAATCTTGGGGGACTTATAAAGCTGGGGGACACCCCCAGACCCCCTGCAGGAAGTATCCTGCACCTCTCTCTCAGCGGTCTCACTTAAATAGACAGGTGACAGCCAACTGTCATTGTGAGGCTTTCTTTCACTTGTCATTGCGGGCCAAGCCCCATTGTCGTTGCGAGGCACGAAGTGCCGCAGCAATCTCAGCGACGCGACCGCTATTGCTTCGCCCTCCGATAAATCGAGGTCCTCGCAATGACTGGGGCGACGGGCTAGCGGTGATATGTCGCCAAAATGCCACAAGTGTGTAACATGATGTATAAGGAGGATTATTTAAGCTGATAAATCGTTCCTTTTGCACTATTACCTCGATCGGATAGTTTGACTGCGGTGTACGTTTGTGGTCTAATTCACTTGGTATCGGAGGACGAAGTATGAGTAAAAGAAAGTGGTTCTTTGTTTCGCAATGCCTTGTAGCTTGTGCCCTGATTATTGTACTGTTGATTTCCATCTTAGGTGTTCCTTGGGTGCAGGCTTGGTCGAGCGATCCCAGCGAGAATACTGCCGTCTGCATTGCCTCAGATGACCAGGAGGCGCCCGTTATAGTGAGTGATGGCTCAGGTGGCGCCATTATTACATGGGAAGACCAACGAAGCGGCACCGACTGGGACATCTATGCTCAGCGGGTGGACTCATCCGGCATACCCCAGTGGACCGCGAACGGGGTTGCCGTCTGCACTGCCTCGGATAATAACCAGCATCCTGCTGTGGTGAGCGATGGAGCTGGCGGCATCATTATTACCTGGTTTGACTACCGCAGCGGCACCGACTGGGACATCTATGCTCAGCGGGTGGACTCATCGGGCATACCCCAGTGGACAACGGACGGGGTTGCCATCTGCACTGCCTCAAATAGCCAACTTTGGCACGAGATAGTGAGCGATGGCTCAGGTGGTGCCATTATTGTTTGGCAAGACTACCGAGGTGGCAACACAGATATCTACGCTCAGTGGGTGAATCCCTCAGGCGTACCCCAGTGGACCGCGAACGGAGTTGCTGTATGCACCGCTCAAGGTGACCAGTGGATGTCCGTCGTAGTAGCCGATGGCGAGGGTGGTGCCATCGTAACATGGTCAGATAACCGCAGTGGTCTCTACTCGGATATCTATGCTCAGCGGGTGAATCCCTCAGGCGTACCCCAGTGGACAGCGAACGGGGTTGCCATCTGCACCGCCTCAGATGGTCAATGGGGTCCAACCATAGTGAGCGATGGCTCAGGTGGCGCCATTATTTCTTGGGAAGACTACCGCGGCGACACTTACGATGACATCTATGCTCAGCGGGTGAATCCATCCGGTGTACCCCAGTGGACAGCGAACGGGGTTGCCGTCTGCACCGCCCAAGGTAACCAGGAGTATCACGCTGTAGTAAGCGATGGCTCTGGTGGTGCATTCATTACTTGGCAAGACGAACGCAGCGATAGTGAATGGCATATCTATGCACAGCGGTTTGATACATTAGGTCTACCACAGTGGACCGCGAACGGGGTTGCCGTATGCACCGCCTCGTTGGAACAATGGTTGCCAACCATAGTGAGCGATGGTTCGGGTGGCGCCATTATTACTTGGGAAGACTACCGCAGCGGTGAAAATATCAACGGTGACATTTATGCTCAGCGAGTTAATGCCGATGGCCTACTGCAAGATCCAACACACACTTGGCCATTCTGCACTGCCGGCTTCTTTCCCGCACATATGCCTGATTCCTACTCTGGCGAGGTTGTATTAGCCGACTTGAACCCCACCACAATTCCACCAGAGGTGCAGGGAGTATATTGGTATGATTGCTCTACCTCAGATTGGAAGTTCTGGGCACCGGGAGTACCAGGAACCACGTTAACTAACCTGGGAGGTGGTCATACATATGACTACATGGTAACAGTTACCGGTAGCTGCGATTGGGAAATACCAATTGACTACGAGATTCCAACCCCCATGCCGCCACCATCTGATCCTCATAATTGGAGTTCCTGCTACTCCGGTTTCTTCCCTCAGCACTTATCTGATTCTTACAGTGGGCAGGTAGTGCTCGCTGACCTCGTCAAC
>JAVLBD010000113.1:0-4743 GCA_031581405.1 Dehalococcoidia bacterium | reverse complement strand
ATCGGGCATATCTCTCTATGCTTTATCGATCCCGGAGATATTGCCTTAGTACCTGACCCGGGTTATCCCGTTTACTCTATAGGAACCATGTTCGCTGGTGGGTCTTCGTATTATATGCCGCTTATTGAAGATAACGATTTCTTACCAGATTTGGATAGTATTCCGGTAGATATTGCACAGAAAGCGAAAATCTTATGGATTAATTATCCCAATAACCCCACGGCGGCAATAGCGGAACTTGAGTACTTTGAACGGGTGGTCGCCTTTGCAAATAAATATGACGTTGCCGTTTGCCATGACGGGCCATATACCGAGGTGGCCTTCGATGGATACCGTCCAGTAAGCTTTCTTGAGGTGGCTGGAGCCAAGGATGTTGGGGTTGAAATTCACTCACTCTCCAAGAGCTATAATATGACAGGCTGGCGAGTAGGTATGGCAGTAGGGAATGCGGGGATTATTGATGCCCTGAGGAGGGTAAAATCGAACCTTGATTCGGGGATTCCCCAGGCAATACAGTACGCTGCCATGGAGGCACTAACGGGGTCCCAGGATTGCATCAAAGAACATAATGAGATATACCAGCGCCGCCGCGACCGGTTGCTCCAAACATTAAACCAGATAGGGCTAAAGGCCAAACCCCCTCGTGCTAGCCTCTATATCTGGGCCAGGGTTCCTGATGGCTATAACTCGATTGAATTCGCCACTACGCTGCTTGATGAGGCTGGGATCGTGGTAACCCCGGGAGTCAGCTATGGGAAGCATGGAGAGGGTTACATTCGCCTCTCCCTGACCATTCCTGATGAGCACCTGGAGGAAGCCATGGTACGGCTTATGGCATGGCATAAGCGGAAGTCGACATAAGGAGATAGCCATCGCCAGAAAGACGCATCACACCCGGCCTGCAATTGAGCGAGCCATATTGGTAGGAGTAGAAATAAAGGGAGCAAGAAATACGTGGTCTGTGGAGGACTCCCTTGAGGAACTGGCTCTGTTGGCGGTTACCGCTGGAGCTAAGGTGGTGGGGGCACTGGTACAGCGCTTGCAACGGCCAACACCGGCCTATTACCTGGGAAAAGGAAAGCTGGAGGAGCTCGTTGCTCTTGGGGAAGAAGTGAGCTACGATGTGGTCCTCTTCGATGATGAACTTTCGCCGATCCAACAAAGGAATCTTGAGCAGGCTCTGGATGTAAAGATCATCGACCGCACCGCACTGATCTTGGACATATTTGCCAAGCGAGCCCGTACCCATGAGGGACGCCTTCAGGTTGAACTGGCGCAGCATGAGTATCTCTTGCCCCGCCTCGCGGGACAGTGGAGCCACCTGGAGCGTCTGGGCGGTGGCATTGGTACCAGGGGACCTGGCGAGTCGCAAATAGAAACCGATCGGCGTATCATCCGCCAGAAGATCCACCGACTTCAAAAGGAGATCGAGGGCGTAAGGAAGCATCGCGCTCTTTATCGGCGTCAGCGTACCCAGAGTGGCATACCTCTGATCGCCTTGATTGGATATACCAATTCGGGAAAAAGCACCCTGCTGAATTCACTGAGTAATGCAGATGTGTTTGTTGAAGACAAGCTATTCGCTACGCTCGATCCTACTACTAGAAGGATAACTATTCCCCGCATAGGGGAGGTGCTGATTACCGATACAGTGGGATTTATCCAGAAGTTACCTCACGCGGTGGTTGCCGCGTTCGGAGCTACACTGGAGGAACTCGAGGAGGCAGCCTTGCTCCTGCACGTGATTGACATAACACATCATAATGCTGTCGAGCAATGTGTAACTGTGGACAGGGTTCTTATTGAGCTTGGTTTGGAAGCAAAGCCAAGGGTAGCCGTTCTTAATAAACTCGATCTCTTAGCTCCCAGTGAGGAAGATATTGGCGACTTGCCCCGTGAGATTGAGATCGAAGAGCCGGTATTAATTTCCGCAGTTAAGGGATGGGGGTTCAATAACTTACTGGAGAAGATTGCGGAGAAGCTAGCTGGAAGTGGTTCGCACAATACTGGTTATGTAACATAGTATACATGAGTAGGGGTTTTCTGTTGACATAATATATCATTAGCGCGGTGGCATATCTTACTTATCCTCAACCGGTTCGGCGGCGTTTTCGATTGTTGCGTTATTTCTTTGCTCCATATTTCCGTCCCCGAATCACGTAACGGCATATTACCCGTCCCTCTAAATATATGGCCCTCCAAGCATTTTCAATATACAGGGATAATGATCCTTTATAGCAATGCTCAACACCAACCATTCATTATTGTGATTATATCCTTAATAATCCTATCAAGCAGACAAGGTGTCACCTTGTCTATCATAGTACCATATGATATAGTGCTCTTATAGGGGTGGCAAATATGAACACTACACGAATTGCTCTGCTCATACTGCTGGTTTTTCTCCTCGCATTTGGAGCGGGTTTCGCCTATTCTCAGTTATTGGATCCGCGTGCCACCTCCGAATTTCCCGAGGAGTTACATGCCGTAGAAGAAGTATGGTGGATGCTTTCGGAAGATTATGTCAACAATGATGCGCTTGATTCTGAGAAGCTCAGTAGAGGGGCTATTGAGGGTATGCTTGAAGCTCTTGATGATCCGTACACCTCATATTTTGAAAGCTATGACCTTGTGTATGGCAATCTGGAAGGCTCATTCGAGGGAATTGGGGCCATTATTACCCTGGAGGATGGTGATCTGACCGTGGTCTCCCCTATCGCGGGCGGTCCTGCTGAGATGCAGGGAATCAGAGCCGGCGATAAGATACTGGAGATCGATGGCGAGACTACATCCGGTATGAGCCTGATGGAAGCGGTGCTAAAGGTACGAGGAGAATTAAACACGACGGTAATACTCCTTATACTGCACCAGAATGAGAACACACCCGTCACTATCGAGATCGTTCGAGAGGAGATCACGATTGACAGCGTTTACCTGGATATGCTGCCTGATAATATTACTCACATCCAGATAACCCGATTCGCAGACAAAACATCGGATGAGCTGACCACCGCGCTAAGCGATGCCATCCAAAGCGGTGCATGGGGTATTATACTCGATCTCAGGGGTAACCCCGGCGGTTATCTTGATGTTACAGTTGATGTGGCCAGCGAGTTCCTCGATGGCGGTATAGTCCTTTATG
The DNA here is from genome assembly GCA_031581405.1 of Dehalococcoidia bacterium. Lineage (GTDB taxonomy): Bacteria > Chloroflexota > Dehalococcoidia > E44-bin15 > E44-bin15 > JAAXQM01. The sequence continues at coordinate 1,601 of JAVLBD010000113.1, read as the reverse complement.
AGGCTGATGAAGCAGGGAATATCATCAAGGAGTGGACAGCAAAATCGGGTGGGCTGGCTATTGACCTACCTATCGTTGTTCTTGTTGATGGTGGCAGTGCCAGTGGTAGCGAGGTGCTCGCTGGGGCACTCCAAGATCGTGGACGCGCAATACTTATCGGCACCGAAACCTATGGCAAGGGCAGTGTCAATGTCGTTCGCAAGCTTAGCGATGGCTCAGCACTGGTAGTAACCACGGCCCGATGGTTGACACCAGACCATCATACGATTGAAGGGGTGGGGCTGACCCCTAACATGGAGGTCAATATCACTATAGATGATATCGCCAGTGGAAGAGATCCGCAACTGGAGACCGCTATCCAGTATCTTGGTGCTCAATAACAAGGGACGTCTGTGCGATATTTAATACCCTCGAAGACGCTTAGCGAAGTCCTCCCCTGAAAAGCGTAACAACCAAAGCTCTGCTTAACAAACGCCGATGTGATATATCCTCGCTCCTGGTTGTTCTCAATTGAAGCCCGCCAGTCATGAGAAAAGAAGACATCTATCGCAAAGTTTGAAAGAGCTTTTCAGGCGTGGTAGAATATAATATGAAGACAATCAGCTTCAATCGCAAAGCATACCACGACTACACTATTCTGGAAAGCGTTGAGGCTGGTATTGTCCTTACCGGAACTGAGATTAAGTCGGTTCGAGCGGGGCAGGTAAACATCCGAGACGCGTATGCCCATCCACAGGGCGGTGAGCTATGGTTGTTCAATGCTCATATTGCCCGATATGATGCGGGCAGCCGCGACAATCACGAACCGACGCGCCCGAGGAAGCTTTTACTTCACCGCAGGCAGATAAATGAGCTCGCCGGTAACGTGACACAAAAGGGCTTCACCATAGTGCCCTTAAAATTGTACATTAAAAATGGGGTCGCCAAGGTGGAACTGGGCCTTGCCACAGGAAAGAAGCTTTATGACAAGCGCGAATCCATGTCACGCCGCCAGGCGGAGCGTGATATGGAACGTGCTATGAAGCTGGCGAAGCAAAGATTTTAACAGCTTGTGGTGACTCTTAATAAGATTCCCTGAGGAAGAAATAAAATGGGGACGAGTGGTTTCGACAGGGAAGGAGCGCTACGGGATTGCAGGCCGAGGTGCCACTTATCTCGCAAAACAAGTGGCAAAAAAGTAACTGACGACTACGTCTACGCTAGCTAAGCGAGGCACGTCCCTCTAACCTCCCTCGATGGGCTGGGGAGGACGACGAGCAGTCGAGGTGCAGCAATCCTGACGTCGATAAGGATGGCCTAAGAATTTATCGACTGGCTTAGCCGTACTCGGTTGGCAGAGGACGGTTGGGTGAGAGCAAATAGCCGACTAAGCTTGTAGCATATCCTGAAGTAACCTTTTCTGGACGGGGAGTTCGACCCTCCCCCGTCTCCACCATTATGTAAAGTAGCGTCGGCTATTCGTAGCTGGCGCTTTTCCTATAATAACACTGTGCTCGTAAGATAGAGGGCATAACTTATCAGGTAGCTCTTCGCTTCTTATTCACTGTCGGAAAGATCTCATTACCACTCTCCCCCAAGCAAAATTCTAATAAGCATGCTAG
>JAVLBD010000112.1:0-4832 GCA_031581405.1 Dehalococcoidia bacterium | reverse complement strand
GGTACTAGTGCTTGCTTTCATTTGTTTGGCTTATTGGCGGCGGCACCAATGAAATCCAGAGAAACATCATCGCTTCGCATGGATTGGGCTTGCCAAACGCATGAAAAGGCAGGTAGAAAGCGATGGAGTGTAACTTGAGTGAAGAAGCAGTTTTAATCTGTAAAAACTATACTTATAGATCATGACGGGTCACTGGATTATTTACAATGTTGAGATTGAAATAAAGATCGTATTTCTTTTCAATTGAGCGTATTGAATACTTCCAAGATTCATAGATCTAAGGCTTAGACTATCAGGTGGTGAGAGAAGTGAGAGCTTCTACCGTGAAGCCTAAACAAGAAGGTGCCTTGACCGGATACCGTGTCTTAGACATGGCTGATAGCAGGGGTGCTTACTACGCCAAGCTGCTGGCTGATTTTGGTGCGGACGTGATCAAGATCGAAGGGCCGGGGGGCGACCCCGGCCGTGACATTCCGCCGTTTGCTGGCGATGAACATAATTCCGAGAAGAGCCTACATTTCCTTCATCGTAATGCCAACAAACGAGGGGTGACCCTGAATCTAGAAGCCACGGAAGACAAGGACCTCCTTAAAAAGCTAATCAATACAGCCGACATACTGGTAGAGAACTTTGGCCCGGGCTGTATGGATCGTCATGGCCTCAGCTATGAGACGCTAAAAGGGCTAAATCCCCTGCTTATCATGGCCAGCATAACTGAGTTTGGGCAAGGTGGCCCATATCGAGACTATAAGGGCTCCAACCTGGTTCACTTTGCTATGAGCGGTGTTCTTATCACTAGTGGTTTCCCCGGCAAGACGCCCTGTCTAATTCCGGGGTCGCAGGCCTATGACTCAGCCTCACTAGTCGCCGTCATCGGGACATTGACCGCTCTCTACATGCGCAGCACCACGGGTGAGGGGCAGTACATCGACACCTCGGTGCACGAAGCCTCTCGCATATGCCTATATCCATGGATACTGTCAACGTATACCCATATGCTTAATGAGGTCAAAGAGGGTGGTGTGCCACCACAAGTCGAGACGCGAAGGGGAGACTCCGTCTACCCTGTATATCCGTGTAAGGATGGTTATATCCGCATTATCGCCCTGACCCCACGACAGTGGGATGCCATGGTTCGGGTACTGGGTAGCCCAGAAGTTCTGCTATTATCAGAGTGGCGGAACTTTGTGTACCGCATCTTTAACGCTGATGCCCTCTACCCTCTCATGACAGAGTACACCAAGCAGTACTCCATGATAGAACTATTTGAAGCTGGTCATCGGGAAGGTGTGCCGATTGCTCCTATCTTCACTATAGAGGATTTCATCAACAGTCCTCACACTAAGGCCAGAGGCTCTTTCGTGGAGTTGGATCATCCCGTGGCCGGCAAGGCTGAATATCCCGGTCCTCCATACAAATGGAGCGAAACTCCAGCATCAATCAGACGCCCCTCTCCATGTCTGGGAGAGCATAATCAGGAAATCTTATGTGATGAACCGCACATATCCCATGACAAACCAGCACCTCTCCAATCTGCAGGAGTCAGATGTACTAAGGGAACTGAAATGATGCCACTTGAAGGTGTTAGGATCATAGGTTTCGAGACCGGGGCTGTGGCCCCTGACTTCACCAAAATTCTTGGAGAGCTTGGGGCTGATGTGATCAAGGTCGAGTCCGTGGATAACCTGGATTTTATGAGGTGTATTGGATCTGATATAAACAGGATTGGTGGATTCAACGAGTCAAATCGTAACAAACGTAGCCTCGGGCTGAATCTCAAGACAGAAAAGGGGAAGCAGATTGCCCGAAAACTTATCAAGAAGTGTGATGTCTTGGCTGAGAACTTCCGGGGTGGAGTGATGAAAAGCCTTGGATTGGACTATCAGAACGTACGAAAGCTCAATCCAGACATCATTTACATCAGCAGCCAGGGTTTTGGTGGTGGCGGACCATACAGCGCTTATCAAGCCTATGGCCCAACGATCGCCGCTGCATCAGGCATGCTTGCCCTATGGTCTAATCCTGATGATCCGTACCCCGTTGGGTCAAATTCACCCTTACCAGATCATATGGCCAGCAAGCATCTGGTTGTGGCAACCCTGGCCGCCCTGGACTACCGGCGTCGAACCGGTAAAGGACAATTCATCGATATGGCACAAACGGAGGTCGCGGTCGCACTCCTCGGCGAGTACTACCTCGACTACACCTATAACAAACGGATCCCTAAACCGATGGGGAATCGATGCCCTTACGCTGCGCCGCACGGCTGTTACCGCTGCATGGATGAGGATACATGGTGTGCCATAGCCATATTTACCGATGAGGAATGGCATAGCTTTATCGAGGCCATCGGCAGCCCTGACTGGGCACACGACGATAGACTCACTTACGTTCTGGGGCGCCTGGACAATGTTGACGAACTGGATAGGCTGGTGGAGGAGTGGACATCGGCCCGCGGTGCCGTCGAAGTGATGGAGACGTTGCAGGCAGCGGGTGTTGCTGCAGGGGTAGTGCAGCGTGCCCCCGATACCCTCGAGGACCCTCAGCTTAAATGGCTGGGCGCGATCATAGAGCTGGAGCACCCGGTGGCTGGGAAGACGCTATACCCAGCGATACCGTTCCATCTATCGGGAACGCCGCCCCTACCGAGCAGGCCGGCCCCACTCCTCAGTCAGCACACCAAGGAGATTTGCCAAGATGTGCTGGGTATATCGGAAGAGGAGATCGAGAATCTGGTAAATGAAGACATCCTGCATACCCCCGAAAGCATTAAAGGAAGAGTAAAAGGTATGCTTGGATGAGGAAGAATAGGATCGTGTTGAATCTGGACAACAGAAAGGAGATGCCACACGGCTGAAAGAGTGGGGAGTGTAGCTGTGGGCCTCTGGCCATAGTAATGTGGCAAGAAATCAGGATGTAGGAGGTCGAAATGCCCGACGAGACATTTGATGCGGTAATAATAGGAGGAGGTACGAAGGCACTCTATCTTGCTATGTATCTGGTCAGATATGGCGGCATGAGTGTTGGCATATTTGAGCGGAGACACGAAATCGGCGGTGCCCTGGCCACTGAGGAAACGGCAGCCCCGGGATTCCGTGGCAATACCCATGCCAACTTGATGTTGACCCCCTACCATGTAGCCCTCTATCGCGATTTTCCTGAGGTCTGGGACTATGGCCTTCAGTTCGACCAGTACCTGTGTTCCACAGGGGCCGTCTTCAGGTCTAACAATACCTGCCTCGCCATCTACAGCGAGAAACACGACCCGACGCAGGAGCGCTCGGCGAAGGAGATTGCCCGATTCTCGGAGAAGGATGCCGAGAGCTGGCTCAGACTATGGGGATTGTACCAGAGTGATGAAATGCAGAGAGTCCTGATGGATAACATTACCATTCCGTGGGATGAGAGGGCAGCGATGCCGGAGGTGGGAGAGAGGCAGCTGGCTGTCGCCGGGAAACTGATGGAGGCCGGCTTTATCCCTGACCAGCTGATAATGGCAGCCAGCGGTATGCGGTGGGCACGGGAGTACTGGGATAGCAAGGAGATGCAATACGTCCATATGAGGTGGTTTCTTTCGGCAGGGATGGACGTTAATGACGCTGGATTGGGGTTGCTCGCCTTCTACACTGCACCGCAACTCCCGTTATTCGGCATCATCAGAGGCGGGACTCACCAGGCTGCTCACGCTGCCCACCAATTCTTGGTGCGGAACGGATGCAAATTCTTTACCCACTCCGAAGTAGAAAAGGTCATCATAGTGAATGGAACCGCCACGGGCATTCGGCTCACAAATGGCAGCGAGATTAAAGCGAGAAAGATGGTGGTGGCCGCCGGCATGAATCCGGCGCAGCTCTGCTTCGACCTGATAGGCAGAGAGTATATCGACGATAAGCTGACAAAACGCGTGGAGGCGCTGGAGGACACCTTCGGTTGCCTGATGTGGTACACGTTCGCTATACATGATGCTCTAAAGTACACAGCAGAGGAATTTAATCCAGATATCCACGAGACACTCTGGCTGGGGTTGGCGGAGACTCCTGACCCTGAGCATATCGCCAGGGAGTGCAAGTACGCCAAGCTGGGTATGTTTCCACCACTGGATGACTTCTGCCCCACTGTCATGTGCCACAGCCTGGTGGACCCGTCATATGCGCCTCCGGGGAAGCATGTTGTTCAGAACGAGCAAATGGGGCCGCCAGCCACATACCATACCGAGCGGGAGTGGTTGGAAATCAAGAAGAAATACGCCGAGGATCTGGTAACCTACTGGCAGAGGCATGCCCCTAATATGACCTGGGATAACATCATTGGCGTCGACACCAATTCTCCTTATGATCACAATCGTATGAAGAACTTCCAGCCCAATGGGACATGGGCAGGGATTGATCGGCCCGCATTCCAGCTTATGGATAACACTAGGCCTACTCCTGAGCTGCACAATCACAGAACCCCGATAAAGAACCTCTATGCCACGGGGGGCTGCTGGTTCCCGGGCTCAAATATGTCGTCATGGGAGTCCTACACCTGCTACAGAGTCATCGCCAATGACATGGATTTGGGTAAACCGTGGAAGGAACCGGGCAAAGAGGAGCCGGATTCCCTGGTTGCGCAGGTACGGGCTACAGCTCAGAGAGCGCGAGACCAGTTCAAGTGTGATCCATAATACCGGAAGAAGTAGCTTCACTGGTTAAAAAGTCGATAGCCTTGATGAAAAGATAAAGGATAATATCACACAGACATCACACCCACATCACAGATATTGCAGAAAATGCTATCAATGTTATAATGATTATGGTCGAAGGTCTTGGTGGTGACTCCTTGCCTTGTCTACA
>JAVLBD010000111.1:0-4837 GCA_031581405.1 Dehalococcoidia bacterium | reverse complement strand
TGCGTCTTCCTCCACCGGCCCGAAGAAGGTCTTGAACATGAGATTGAACATGCGAGGTTCGGTTAGCTCGCCGTCGCAATTGGGACAGCGGCTGCCTTCTACATCGTCCGCTCTCCAGCGTTGGCGGCATGCCTTGCAGTCCATTAGCGGGTCAGCAAAACCCTCCTCGTGGCCGCTGGCAGCCCACACAGCGCGATGCATCAGTATGCTCGAATCCAGACCCACCACATCGTCTCTCTCCCGCACCATGTATCGCCACCACGCTTCCTTGATATTGCGCTTTAGCTCTACTCCAAGCGGCCCGTAGTCCCAGCAGGCGGAGAGGCCACCATATATCTCGCTGGACTGAAATATGAAGCCCCGCCGCTTGCACAGGGAGACCATTTTATCCATATCTACTTTCAATCGCTACCCCCGATATCTCTAGCTTCCAAAAAATTAACAGCTTTGCTTTCAAATGTCAAAGGCTTGACAGGTAAGCACGAATAGTGAAAAATAAAGCGATGCTACTAAGAGCGCTTGAGCTTGGCCCCTTTCTCGCGAACTGCTACATCGTAGGCTCGGATGGAAACGGGGAAGGGATAATCATCGATCCCGTTGCCGAGGCTGAGACCATTATGGATAATGTGCGCCAGCTTGGCTTGACCATCAAGCTTATTATCGCCACCCACTCCCATCCAGACCATATTATGGCGCTTGGACAGATCAAAGAGGAGACCGGAGCACCTTTTGCCATGCACGAGGCCGAATCTGCCGGGATGATCGCATCGGGGATGGCCCGCGTCATGGGAATGTTTATGTCCGGCTCAGCAGAGCCGCTGCCGAAGCCGGACATGTCACTACAAGATGGCGAAGCCATTGAGGTCGGTGACCTCAGCTTTACCGTGCTTCATACTCCGGGGCATAGCCCGGGCGGTATCTCCCTCTATGGACATGGGATGGTCTTTGTAGGGGACACCCTATTCAATTTTAGTATCGGCCGCACCGACTTCCCCGGGTGTAGCCACCAGCAGCTAATCGAAAGTATCAACAGCAAGCTGTTAACCCTGCCCGATGAGACCATTGTTTACCCCGGGCATGGTCCTCAAACCACTATTCGTGCTGAACGGCAGCATAACCCTTTCTTGATCGGTTAGTCCAGTATACCGTTCATGTTTACCAGTGCCGGTGCGAGAACCAGCGCAATAATCGACATCAGCTTTATCATGATGTTCAGGGAAGGCCCTGATGTATCCTTGAACGGGTCGCCCACCGTGTCACCTATTACTGCCGCCTTATGCGCGTCCGATCCCTTACCACCGAATTTGCCCGTCTCGATAAACTTCTTCGCATTGTCCCATGAGCCGCCGGAATTGGACATCATAACCGCGATAAGAAATCCGGATGTCACGGCACCTATTAGAAAGCCACCGAGTGCAAATTTGCCCAGAGTAAAGCCGACGATGACCGGGATCAAAACGGTGAGTAAACCGGGCATGATCATCTCTTTGAGTGCTGCTTTGGTAGCTATGTCGACGCACTTTCCATATTCCGGTTTTCCCTCGCCGGTCATAATTCCTTTGATCTCTCTGAACTGGCGGCGCACCTCATTGATTATGGCGAAAGAGGCCCGGCCTACCGCGTTCAGCGTTAGCGCGCAGAAGAGAGCCGGCATCATGACGCCGAGAAAGACACCGGCAATTACTGCCGGATCGAGCAGGCTGATGGGATTATCCAGGTCAATTCCAACAGCATTTGCGTAGGATAGCATAAGCGCCAGCGCGGTCAGTGCAGCGGCACCAATAGCAAAGCCCTTGCCCGTCGCTGCGGTTGTATTACCCAGCGAATCGAGCGCATCCGTGCGTTCCCTGATCTCCGGCGGCAGGTCTGACATTTCGACGATACCACCGGCGTTGTCCGCTACCGGACCGTACGCATCTGTTGCCAGTGTGACGCCCAGAGTGGAAAGCATTCCGATGCCAGCGATCGCGATGCCATACATATCACCGAAGTAGTAAGCCACTATGATGGCGATTGATATTATGACAATCGCGGGTATGACACTCATCAAACCGACAGCAAACCCCTTGGTTACGTTGGTACCCGCACCTGTTTGAGACGCCTCTGCAACCCCACGTGTTGGGCCGAATTCGTATGAGGTGAAGTAGTTCGTGCTTTCTCCAATCAGCACGCCGGCAATGAGACCGGTAAGGATGGCCCATAATACTCCCCATGATGCGTCAAGGAAATACACGGTTAAGGCGGCGAATATAGCGGTTAGTATGGATGCACCGAAGGTACCACGCCTCAGTGCATTCAGTAATGCCTTCATCTCCGGCTTGTCACCTACCTTAACCAGAAACACTCCAATAAGGGCGGCTATAATGCCACCTGTGGCCACCATCATTGGCAGAAACCACGCAGTCTCCTCACTGGCCACCAGGCCAGCTGTTACTGCGACAGTAGCTAGTGTAATCGTTGCTATGATAGAGTCCACGTAGGACTCGAAAAGGTCTGCACCCATACCGGCTACGTCGCCGACATTGTCACCGACGAAGTCGGCAATCACGGCAGCGTTTCGTGGGTCATCCTCGGGGATACCCTGCTCTACTTTACCCACCAGGTCAGCGCCGGTGTCTGCTGCCTTTGTATAGATACCCCCTCCGGCCCTGGCAAAGATAGCCACCAGCGAGGCCCCGAAGCCGTAGCCAGGAATGACTATTACGAATTGAGCTGCATCCATGTGAAAGGCAAAGTAAAGGATACTCAGCCCTATAATACCGATGCTGACGACACTGAGTCCCATGACAGCACCAGCACGAAATGCTACTCTTAAGCCCTGATTCAAGCTCTTTTCTGAAGCAGCGGCTGTCCTGTTATTGGCCCTGATGGCTATGTTCATGCCCACAAACCCGGCTAGGCCGGAGCTTATTGAGCCGAAGACGAATGCGAAAGCGACCCATCCTCCCAAATTCGGAATGAACGCCAGCGCTATCGCTATCAATACTACAAATATGACCAGGATTCGGTACTCCCGTTTGAGGAAGGCCATCGCCCCCTCTTTAATAGCTGCCGAGATCTCTCTCATCCGCTCGGAGCCTTCATCCTGCCGCATTACGTAGGCGGCCATAGATGCAGCAGCAATCAGTCCCAGGACTCCTGCTATAACTGCATAGTAGATTGGGTCCATACTCTACAAACCTCCTATGTTAGTTTTTTCTCCAACTTGTTAAGTTTCTCCTCCAGTTGTTGCTGCCTGAGGGCGATGGTCATATCACCCCTGGTTCTCTCCAGAATGCCACGTACCGCGTCGGTAGTTCTCCTTAACCCGCCGGTCATAGCATCGGGGAAATCCATGGTTGCCAGCATGCAATAGATGTCATCCATGGCCTCAAGCAGATTCTCGCATCTCTCCAACTCCCCCTTTCTAATTATATCGAGGATGTGACGCCTCAGCTCCCCTACAGCCTCTCCGAGACCATTGAGGTAGGCTGCGTAGCCAACGCCGAATTCGTCAGGATCAGGTAGAGTATTGTCCACTATGAGTCCCAGGGTGACGTATCCTTCAACATGTTCCTTCTGGGCACTATAGACAAATCCTGCGTGCTGAAGCTCCGGGTGTCCATCCAGTTCCCTGTCCAGTTCTTTCAGAAGCTCGCGGGCTAAAGATAATCGCTCTCTTGCCTCCTCGTAATCGCCGCGGTGAACCGAGCGAATGGCATCGGTGGAGTATCGCTGGGCATCGCGGGAGAGGCGAAGCGCTTTTTCCCGAGCGGCGTCCGTGGATGATAGGACGGCGCGCGCCTTTTCTGCGATTAATTCCAATCCCGCAGTTAGTTTTACCATCTAGTTTTTCTGTATCCTCTGAGCCAGCTTTCGTGCTGCATCCTGTACATCCATTGCCCCAACGACAGCACTGATCACAGCAATTGCATCCGCCCCGGCATCGATCACTTCGGGGGCGTTCTCTATATCGATACCTCCAATAGCAACGATGGGGAGCGATATGGCTTTTCTAGCCCGGCAAAGCCGCTCCAATCCTACCACGATAGCATCCGCTTTGCAAGGGGTGGGATAGATTGCGCCAACGGCAACATAGTCGGCACCATCGGCCTCAGCCTTAATAGCCTCTTCGAGTGTAGTGGTGGAACAGCCTAATATTTTGTCGATAGGCAACAGTCGGCGGGCTATGGAGACGGGGAGGTCACCTTGCCCCAAGTGAAGACCGTCAGCTCGGGAGGCGATGGCAATATCGAGGTAATCATTCACAATAAATGGCACATCGTATTGATCGCAGACCTCTTTCAGCTTCTGCGCCCCTGCGAGCACCTCGGCCTTGCTCCGCGTCTTGTCACGTAGTTGTATCGTCCCTGCCCCGCCGCGTATCGCCTGGTGGCAAATTTCACCTTCATCCCTTTCTCCTATTATCTCTGTATCGATAATTACATAGAGCCCCGCGATCCGCTTTTCACGGCGCAGAAGCTTGCCTGTCAGTGTACGCTCCAGCTCGTATAGAGCAAAGCGCGCCTGCTTAAACCTTGCCGGGTCCGGTGCGAGATCGGGTAGTTTGGAGCACTCCTCCAGGACTCTTAGCGATTCGGTGACCCTCCTGGCGTTGGCGCTGACGATGGCGGGGAGGTCGGCGCGACGCATTTCCTCCTCGGCGAAGGCGGCCACATCCTCTGCGGAATTGCGCGCGGAGAGGAGCTCTTTTTGGAGGGAGAAATGCTCACCTACGATCTCATGGCGCATGGATTTGAGCGCGGCGCTTAATGAGGCGTCATTGATGATGAAACGGGAGACATCTTCGAGGAGACGCAACCCTTCGCTGGCGCGGTTCAGGTTGGCATCGATGAGA
>JAVLBD010000110.1:0-4850 GCA_031581405.1 Dehalococcoidia bacterium | reverse complement strand
GGTCTGGGGCTGTCCCCCAGATTTAAAAGTCTCCCAAGAGTGGGGGACTAGGGGGTTGATTGAGACTATTCCAACAGTTTCTTCTATAGTTATACGTAGTTGGGGGGAAGAGTAGATATGGCTATTATTTATGAGAAGAAAGGACACATTGCGTTTGTGACGATTAATCGTCCGGAGGCGCGAAATTCATTGGATTTCGAAACCACCGGGCAGTTGGCAAATGCCTGGCTGGACTTCCGTGACGATCCTAACCTTTGGGTGGCAATTCTCACCGGCGCAGGAGATAGGGATTTTTGCGTGGGAGCAGACCTCAAGAAGTTTATCCCGGCCGTAACGGAGAATGTCGAGGAGCTCGCAAGTGGTGAGAAGTCGCTCTTGGGAGATGGGTACGCATGGAATACACCGCTGATAGCTGTCCTTCGTGAGGGAGATATCTGGAAGCCGATCATCGGGGTGGTAAATGGAATATGCTCATCAGGCGGTTTGGAGATGTTACAGGGTACAGACATTCGTATTGCGGCGGAGCATGCCACTTTTTCTATCGCAGAGCCAAAGCGCGGCCTTTTCCCTGGCGGAGGTTCGACAGTAAGGTTACCGCGTCAGATCCCTTTCGTAAGGGCTATGGAGATTCTGTTTACCTGTGAATTCATTACTGCTCAACAGGCCTACGAGATTGGTCTGATCAATCAGGTTGTTCCGAAAGAAGAGCTAATGCCTGCCGCGATGAAAATTGCGGAAAAGATCTGCGAGAACGCTCCGCTCGCAATCCAGGCAATAAAGAGGTCGGTGAGGCAGGGCATGAACCTTTCCATGGATGAGGCATTAAACCTGGAACTCAAGATAGCGGCCGAGGTTTTTATGACCGAGGATGCTAGGGAAGGCCCCCGGGCCTTTGAGGAAAAGCGAAAGCCGATTTGGAAAGGGCAATAAATAAGACCGCTGAAAAAGAGGTGCAGGAGACTTCCTGCAGGGGGTCTGGGGGTGTCCCCCAGATTTAAAAAGTCCCCCAAGACTGGGGGATTAGGGGGTTGATTGAGAATATTTCAGCAGTTTTTAAATATACGATGCGGCGCAATAAAGTGCCGTGGGGTTACCGGGGCTTAAAAGGATACAGGAGTTAGAGGCATGAACCTGAAGGAAACTTGTGCCATAGTGGGTATTGGCTTTTCAGAGTTTGGGAAGAAAGTTCCTAAGAGCACTATGACACTCACCCTCGAGGGCTGCAAACGGGCTATTGAGGATGCTGGCCTTGCCAAGGACGATGTCGATGGGCTTCTGCTCGTGCTCCCTTCTCAAGAAGGAGAGCGGCATGGTTGGGTGTGCCGGACATGTTCTCATCTCGGAATATCCTCAACATTTAGCGCCGGCCTGGATATAGGAGGTGCCACTCCTATTGCCATGGTTCAACTGGCAACGATGGCGATAAATGCAGGGATGTGTAATACGGTCGTTTGCTGTTATGGATGGCAGAACAGTCCTATGGGGATACCGCTTAGTATGCCTCCGGGGTTGGATTTCACTGCGCCCTATGGTGATTTGGCGGCGTTGCCGTTCAAAGCACAAGTTGCTCGTAGGCATATGCATCTTTTCGGAACGACCAGCAGGCAAATGGGCGCGGTTGCTGTTACCTTCCGCAGGCATGCCTGTATGAACCCACAGGCACAAATGTATGCGAAGGGACCAATAACTATCGAGGATCATCAAAACTCACGTATGATAGTGGAACCGCTACGGTTGCTGGACAACGCCCCGATTACTGATAGTGGTGGAGCCGTGGTGGTGACATCGGCAGAGAGAGCCAGATATCTCAGGCATCGCCCTGTATACATAAGTGGCATGGGACAGGCCCACTCTGGAGAATTTATGCGTCCTTGGAGAGACCCGCGATATCCTGAAGGCACCTTTGAAGGGGGCAAAGCTGCTGAGATAGCCTTCAGTATGGCCGGTGTTAAGCACAAAGATATCGACATAGCTCAATTCTACGATGGTTTTACTATACTTGTCATCATTGAGCTGGAGACCTATGGCTTTTGTAAACCTGGGGAGGGAGGCTCCTTTGTTGAGGAGGGAAGATTAGAGTTAGGTGGTGAACTTCCTTCCAACACTGCAGGCGGGTTGCTTTCTGAGGGCCACCTGATGGGGATGGGACATATAGCGGAGGCAGTTCGACAGCTACGTGGTGAGTGTGGGGAGCGACAGGTTAAGGATGCTGAGGTGGCATTCGTTACCGGTTATGGGGGGTCTCCCCACGAGTATCCCATTTCCTTCAGCTATTCAACCCTGATACTGACGAGGTGATCTGGTGGTAGGTAAGTTTGAAGGTTTCGAAATACCCAAACCCATACCGGCGCTAACAGAGGATACAAAACCATACTGGGAGGGTTGCAGGAGGCATGAGCTACTCATACAGCGCTGTCATGATTGTGGTCATTATCGCTTTCCGCCCAGCGGACTCTGTCCTAGATGCATGAGTACGAACACGGAATGGGCTGCAGCAAGCGGAAAAGGGGAGGTATACTCCTGGACCATTTTCCACTATGTATATCACCCTGCCTATGCTAAGGATATTCCCTATAACGTAGCCATTGTTCAGCTTGACGAAGGCCCTTTACTTCATACCAATATTATTGAATGTAAGAATGAGGACATTTACATTGGCATGCCGGTAGAGGTAATGTTCGAGGATGTAAACGGTGAAATAAGCCTGCCGAAGTTCCGACCACTTTCCGAATGATGTATGTGTTCAGTTGATTGACAGGAGGTATTATCCCTCCAGGGATATATACAGAGACCGCTAAGAAATAGGTACCCCGATAAAATCGGGGCCAGGGATCTGGGGGTGTGTTCCCCAACTATAAAAATCCCCTCAAGATAGGGGGATCAGGGCGTGATTAGAGACTATTTCAACAGTCTCATATAATACATGTGAGGAGATGATAGTAAATGGATTTCAAATTTACCGAAGAACAGGAAGCCTTTCGCAACACCATTCGGGACTTTATAAAGCGGGAGACATCCCGTGAATTGGACAGGCAACTGGAGGAGGAAGGACGCTTCCCCTTTGAACTGGCAGACAAAATGGCCCAGACTGAGCTGCTGGGTCTTCCCTTCCCCGAGGAATACGGCGGTGTTGGCGGAAATGTGATGGACTTCATCGTGGCCGCGGAGGAACTAGCATACGGCAGCGAGGCAGCTTGCGCGCTCTTTCTCGGACCAGTTTTTTTTATTGGCGAAACAATTCACTTGAATGGGAGCGAAGAGCAGAAAAAGAAGTACCTTCCGCTCATCGCTCAGGGAAAGCTGAGGGGAGCATTCGCGTTAACGGAACCGGACGCCGGCTCCGATGCCTCTGCTATAACGACCAGCGCTGTGCCAGATGGGGATGATTATGTGATCAATGGTCACAAGACCATGATAAGCGGGGCAGATATTGCAGATTTCATCATAACCTGTACCAAGACCGATAAAGAGAGCCGCAGATACGAAGGGATTACCCTGTTTATGGTCCCTGGAAAAGCCGAAGGCCTGACGATAAATAAACTGAAGAAGCTGGGCAACAACATCATCAGCACATGCGAAATATTCTACGATGATGTGCGAGTACCCAAGGAAGCCATAATGGGCGGCCCGGAAGGCCTAAACATGGGCTGGCTGCAAATGATCAACAATCTGGACATCGAGAGAATCATGATCTCTGCGCTCTATACCGCAATCGCTCAACGTGCTTATGACGATGCGCTGGCCTATGCCAAGGAGCGAAAACAGTTTGGTCGTCCTATCTCCGAGTACCAGATGATACAGCAGTTACTGGCGGACATGCTCGTTGAGATTCGCGCCTCCCGACTGCTCACCTATCACGCGGGGTGGCTGAAGCAGCAAGGCGAGTTCTGCTCACTCGAATGCTCCATTGCAAAAATCCATGCGACAGAGATGGCAAAAAAGGTTACCATCGATGGGATGCAGGTGCTGGGCGGATATGGATACATGATGGAAAACGATATGCAGCGTTACCTGCGGAATGCCATGCTGGGAACCGTTGGAGGAGGAACCAATCAGATCCAGAGGCTCATCATTGCTAAGCTTCAGGGGATGATGTAACCCGTGTAACCCTCTCATTCCAACTTGCTAAAAGGGGGCCGTGCCATGGAGGCGAGTATCCTGGAAAAGAGGCGCGCGCCGAACTACTTCAAGAAATTCCGGCATCTGGTTGTTCGGAACCGCTCCATCAATACAAGGAATTTTATCGACCGCCTCGCGGAGGTATACGAAGACCGCCCCGTCTTCTTCCTGGATAGTGAGCTTTCCTATTCCTTTTTCTCGGGCAGCGAAATCAGCTACCGCACCCTCTCTCAATTTACAAACCGGATAGGTAATGCACTTCTACGGCTGGGCGTTAAAAATGGGGATAGGGTGGGACTTGCCACCTATAACCGGGTTGAGCTGGCCTTTGCCGAGTTTGCCTGTATGAAAATCGGAGCGATCCCCGTACCACTGAATTTCATGCTCAAGGCCAATGAGATTAACTATCAGATGGAGAATAGTGGCGCAAAGGTATTGATAACGGACGACGATGTATATCGAAATAATATCAAGGATACGAGCAGGGTGCCTGCAATCGAAACATGGATAATGGTAACCGAAAAAGAGAAGACTGAAGGTTTCTATTCATTGAAGGAGATACTGGAGAATGTCTCCGATAACCTCGATCCAGCCCCACTTTCAAGCCAGGACGATGTCGTGATTATCTTTTACACGTCAGGAACCACCGGCGTACCACGGGGCGCGATGTTGACTGACCGGAACATGATGTATACGGTAAGAAGATATTGCCTCTTGCTTGGAATTCCCCC
>JAVLBD010000010.1:0-18490 GCA_031581405.1 Dehalococcoidia bacterium | reverse complement strand
AATCTTGGGGGATATTTAAAGATGGGGGACACCCCCAGACCCCCGGCAGGAAGTATCCTGCACCTCTATTTCAGCGGTCTAATGAGGGTATCACCTAGCTATCTGAAGGAGAGCAGCGCAAGTATTTTCATTCAATGATGCAAGTACCTCCGTCATCCTTTCGTAATTCCGACAGCCAGTGTCGCTTAGAGGGGGAGGGAAATCTAGCTGAATTATCGACTATAACAAAAGCCTTTTTTGTTTCATCACTGTGGCCAAAAAGAGGAAAATCACCGCTCTATTATTTCCATGGATTGGCAAGACCTCGTTAAACACCACAACCAAGTGCTGCCTCTATCTGATGATGGACAGGATATTTGGGGCTGATAGAGATCAGTCCTCCCCGGTCTCTACCTAAGATCACAAAAATAAATGCAAGCCCTTAACTGCTAACGGTTCTTTGTCCCAATAGGGTTTGTGGGGGCAGGACATTTCGCAACGCTTGGAAATCCAGGAGATATAATTTAATCATATCGTTGACCATATCATTGACATTACTTGATTGAATATCCTATCATCCACGTGCACATATGGTATGATATTCCCAAAGTAACGGAAGGTGGAGGGTTGTGAGACATGTCAAGTGAAACTAATAAAGAATACCCATCGCAGTACGAGACAGAGGTGGTATTACGGGACGGTTCACTCATTCTGCTCAGGCCAATCAAGTGCGATGATATTGAGGCCTGGGTTGCCTTTGTTAACCGTCTCAGCGAGCGCACAAAGTACCTGCGCTTTTTCCACGTACCGAAAGAGATGGGCAGGGAGGATGCCCTTCGCTTCTGCACGGTTGACTACAAGAATACCTTTGCGTATGTTGCCGAGGTACTCAAAGAGCGGCACAGGAACATAGTAGCCATCGGGCGGTATTACCGGTTGCCCAATAAGAACTCGGCGGAGGTGGCTTTCGCCATCGAGGATGCTTACCAGGGTAAAGGTCTCGGCACCAAGCTCATGGATGGTCTGGCCACTGTTGCTCTTGACAATGGCATAACTGCTTTCGAGGGCGATACCCTGACCGAAAATGTGCAGATGTTAGATGTTCTCAGGGGTTATGGCTTCCATGTTTCCTTTGAATTAGAGGAGGATATCTATCATTTTACCTTTCCTATTACCAGGACGAGAACCGTGGTGAAGAAAGAAGAGGAAAGGGAGCGTATTTCAACAACAGCGTCACTTCGATCCATATTTTCACCGCGGTCGGTGGCAGTCATAGGGGCCTCCCGGAATCCGGGCACTATCGGTCAGGTTCTGCTTCAGTGTCTTCTGCAGAACAGGTTTTCCGGTGTCGTTTACCCGGTCAACCCCAATGCCGACTCGGTGATGTCGGTGAAGGCCTACCCGTCGATACTCGATATCCCCGGTGATGTTGACCTTGCGATCATCGCTGTGCCCGCCGCCTTAGTACTCAAAGTGGCTGATGAGTGCGGACGTAAGGGAGTACGCGCCATAATTGTCATTTCAGACGGATTCAAGGAAAGAGGGCCTGAAGGAGCGTCCCGGGAAAAAGAGCTAAGGGATATCACTCTGGGACATGGTATGAGGCTGGTGGGGCCAAACTGCATGGGCGTGATTAATACCGACCCGGCAATACAGCTCAACGCCACGTTTTCACCTGTCTACCCGCCGGCAGGCACTGTTGCATTTCTTTCCCAGAGCGGGGCAATGGGCCTTTTCATTCTGGAATATGCAAAGAGCCTTAACATGGGCATTTCCACTTTCGTCAGTGTTGGCAATCGCGCTGACATCTCGGCCAACGACCTACTGCAGTACTGGGAGCAAGACCCGGCAACCAAAGTCGTTCTGCTTTACCTGGAGTCATTTGGTAACCCACGTACGTTTGGCCGTATTGCCAGAAGAGTAACCGTTAAAAAACCAGTCGTTATCGTAAAGAGTGGTACCACTCAAGCAGGCTCGCGTGCAGCTGCCTCACATACCGGGGCCCTGGCTACGTCCGATGTTGTGTCTGATGCTCTCTTTCATCAGGCTGGCATCATCAGGGCAAACGCAGTCGAGGAGCTTTTCGACGTGGCTATGTTGCTGTCCAATCAACCGTTACCGAGGGGTCGGAGAGTGGTCATAGTAACCAATGGGGGTGGCCCGGGCATAATCGCGGCGGATGCCTGTGTGAACAACGGGCTGCTGCTACCGGAACTTTCCCAGGAAACGATGGATGAGCTGAGGCCCGGCATCAAGCGGGATATCACCTTGGGAAATCCCCTTGACATGACTGCAGGTGCCAGCGTGGATGAATTTGAGAGTGCGCTAAAGGTGCTCGCACGGGACAAGGGTAATGATGCTGTCCTCGCCCTATTTATACTGCCTGTCGCCATGGACACAACAGGGATCGAAATCGCCGCACGGCGTGCAGCACCCGTGTTCTGGCGTCACCGCAAGCCCCTGCTGGCATGCTTCATGGGACAGAGGGGTTTCAAAGCAAAATTGGGCTCTGCCGGCAGATTCGTGCCGTGCTATCCCTTCCCTGAGGGTGCTGTCTCAGCACTGGCTAAGGCGGTTGAATACGCAGAGATAAAGAGGAAGCCTAAAGGTATAATCCCGAAGATTCGCGGTATCCAGCGGGAAAGGGCACGGAAGATTATTGAGACTGTCATGACCCGGACCGTACAGCGACCTCTCTGGCTTGCGCCGGGGGAGATAGCTGAGCTCCTCGACTGCTATAAGATACGCCTTGTTAAGACAACGGTGGCCAGGACAGCAGATGAGGCAGCTGCTTCCGTCTCGGAGCTAGGTTTTCCCGTTGCTGTCAAGCTCGCCTCTTCCACTATTGTGCACAAGACGGATGTTGGCGGTGTTATGCTTGACCTGAACACGGAAAGCGATGTGAAGCATGCCTTCGCTGAAATCAAATCGCGGCTCACTACTATCGGTCGAGAGCAGGAGATGGAGGGGGTTATTGTACAGCAGATGGTGAAGGGAGGAATAGAAACCATAGTCGGTGTCACTCAGGACCCATCCTTCGGGCCGCTCATGCTATTTGGCTTGGGGGGAATATATGCTGAGATGATCAAGGATGTAGCTCTCAGATTGCATCCGCTCACAGACCTGGATGCCAGAGACTTGATAGGATCTATTAAGATGGCGAAGGTATTTGAGGGGTTTAGAGGATTACCATCCAGCGATGTGCAGGCTCTTGAGGATCTCTTGCTTAGACTCTCAGCAATGGTTGAGGATGTGCCACAAATCGCTGAGCTGGATTTCAACCCGGTAAAAGTAATGCCACAGGGCGAAGGTTACTGGGTAGTAGATTCCAGGATCATGGTACGATGATGTTAACAACGAGATTCATTTTGATAGATAAATTATACCTCTCTCAACGTTAGCTAAGATAAGGTAGACACTATGAAAAGGGACTTAGATGCTCTAACATCAGAAATCTTCGATCTCATCGTCGTGGGAGGAGGCATTATGGGTGCCGGTATCGCCCGGGATGCCGCTCTCCGAGGTATTCATACCTTACTCCTCGATAAGAATGATTTCGCTTCCGGTACGACGTCCCGCTCGTCGCGACTTATTCATGGGGGGTTGCGCTACCTGCAACAATATGATTTCAGTCTGGTGCGTCAGGGTCTCCGGGAGAGGGAGATACTTCTTTCTATTGCCAGCCACCTGGTGCATCCCTGCCCTTTTATTGTACCGGTGAACAGTACCTCTCAGCGGGTGGCAATGGCGTTCGGGCTGCCCCTCTACGATCTGCTCGCATTCGGTAAATCACTTCCTTCCCGCCAGCGCCTGACCAGTCATGAAACTGTAGAAATGGAGCCAAACCTGGAACTGAAGGGGCTGAAGGGCTCTTATCTCTATTATGACTGCCAGGCCCCCTTTGTGGAGCGGCTTTGTTTGGAAAACGTCATTGCAGCTGCAGAGCTCGGTGCCTCTGCAGTTAACTATACAGAGGTTACTGGTGTCCTGAGAGAAGGCAGCTCTCTCTCCGGGGTACATGTACGCGACACCCTGTCCGGTGAGGCCTATGAGCTGCGTGGACACCTCGTGGTAAACGCTACGGGTCACTGGGTAGACTCGGTACTCAAAATAATGAGTACCGGACAGTCTCCTACCATGCGCCGGAGTAAAGGTATTCATATCATTACACCTCAAATCTCCCGCCACGCTGTTGCCATGTTCTCCATCGCCAAGGGGAGGCACTTCTTTATCATTCCGTGGTTGGACTTCTCCCTTATAGGGATAACTGACACAGAATATTCGGGGGACCTGGATATCGTAGAAGCCACGATTGAGGACGTCGTTTATGTGATCGAAGGCGTACGTGAAGCCTTCCCCAGTTTAGAATTGGGGAACGTATTATATACCATGGCAGGGTTACGTGCCCTGGCTGATTCGGGGGGCAGAAGTACGAGAGATCTATCCCGGAAATACGAGGTTGTAGATCACGAGAAACAAGATGGTGTGGGCGGCTTGATATCAGTATTGGGTGGCAAGATAACAGCATATCGTGCTGTCGCGGAGGATACGGTGAACCTGGTTTGTCACAAGCTTGGCTCTAAAACTGTCAGCACCACGGCACACATTCCTCTGCCCGGAGTACCATCTCCTTCACAAGAAGCAATGGAGCAGGCTGCGCATGAAAGCGGCCTCGCTATGGATACGATTTCTCACCTGGCTAACCTCTACGGATCACGATACCGCCGGGTTCTCGACCTCGTGAAAAATGATGTACAGGGAGGCCAGAATCTCTGTCCTCACAGCCCCGACATTGTTGCCCAGGTTTGGCACTCTATTGATGAGGGAGCAAGAACTATTTCTGATTTCCTACTCCGACGCAGTACCGTGGGCATGCGCGCATGTCAGGGACTGGACGCCGCAGATACCGTAGCTCGCGAAATGGGGCGACTCCTCGGGTGGGGCGCTGAGGAGCAGCAGGGCCAGGTGGAGCACTACCGCACGTCAGCAGCTCTTGGCCAGGGATTCAGGGGAAGGGACGAGCATAGGTGACGAGATTCTGTTATCTAATAGTATATACATGGACAGCCGTGAACACTAATGGAACGAGTATTTTGTAAATTTGAACAGGGCAGTCTATAACTCTCTCGCTTAGTACAATTCTCCTAAATTAATCGAGGAATCTCTATTTACTTGCAGATGCGGTAGTGAAAGCGATTAAAAGTTTGTCTATTAAAACCTGAGTCTTTTCTTAGCAGCCTTCATAAGCTCATCTCTAAACTTGGGGTGCGCAATCTCGATAAGAGCCAACGCGCGCTCCCTTTCATCTAGTCCCATGAGAGTAGCAATACCCCACTCAGTGACCACATACTGTGCATAATGCCTGGGTACGGTCACCCTTGCTCCCTCTGTCAGGTATGGCACGATACGAGATATGGTCTCACCTTTCGCTGTGCTTGGTAGAATATTAATCGCCCTTCCCCCTTCGGACAGGTAAGCCCCGATCACAAAATCGAGCTGCCCGCCCGTACCGGAGCGCATCGCGTCGCCGAAAGACTCCGAGCAGATAGTTCCCACAAGATCGATTTCGATAGATCCGTTTATAGCCACCAAGTTCTTCTCCGTGGACAGCAAAGGAATTGAGTTGCAATATGAAGCAGAATAGAACTCGACCATTGGATTATTGCCGAGGAAATCGTAAAGCTCCTGGTCTCCAAAGGCGAAGGACAATACGATTTTACCGGGGTGTGTCTGTTTATATTTGCCGGTGACGATGCCGTTTTCTACAAGCTGACGAGTGCCGATGGGAGCCATCTCAGTGTGAATGCCCAGATCCTTGAGATTACTGTCCGCGATAAGCTTGGATATCTGCCCGGGAACTGCGCCTATTCCTACTTGAATGCAATCTCTATCTCTGAGCAGGTTTACGACGTTCTCAGCTATCTTTATATGAACCTCAGACGGTTCGGGAAGAGGAGGTGCAAATAATGGTTCATCTGTTTCAACGAAGTGGTCGAATCGGCTGACAGGGTAGTGCGTATCACCGTAAGTCCTCGGCATCTTCGGATTAACCTCGCCAATAAGCCAATCAGCCTGGTCAATGAGGTCTGGCGTGCAGAACAGGTCAAGGCCGAGTGATACGTACCCGTGGTCGTCCGGAGGGCTGACCTGGATGATCACGCCCTGCCGGCGCGGGTCGATTTCTTGTCGTTTTTCAGCTATATAACCTACGCTGGAGCTTTGGGCTGGAATATATGTTGAGCTGCCATCTGTATGCTGACTCATGGTAAGCTGAGAATAAAAGCCACTGATAAGCCTGAAGGTTTTTCTGTACTCAGGCCTGAAAATCTTGTAAAGGTGGAAAACGAGCATAGATACGTATTGGATATCATCGAGGTCATCGTTACAATCCGCGATTGCATCCATCATAGCCGTAGAAGGCTCGCCGAGGCCAGTTGGGGTATAGAACCGATCGCCTGATTGAACAATCATTGCAGCTTCCTCGTAGCTGCATAACTTTGATTTGTATTTCTCTCTCCAGGACATTTTCGAGTTCCTTATTAGTAGATGAAATTGAGGTGCATGACAAATATTTATTATATCAGGGTATACTGTGAGTATCCAGAGGAAGATATTAGAGCGAGTGCTTGACAAATTGTCATGAATAGTGTTAGAAATGTCGACACGGAGTTATCTAACCAATGAACGACTCTCATAGTCCTGTTTTTCGTTCTTCACTGGCTTAAAATCAGACCTGTGTCATAAGTGCTAATGGTGTCCAAGGAATACAGCATATTTGTCTGACTTGTTATAGCTGTATCGTCGACGGTTATTTCCCATAACTACTAAGAAGTCGGGCTCATGTATGAAATAAATAGTTAAGGAGGGTCTAAATGCCGGTATTTGAAAGTACGGAAAAGATGTACGATGTGTTGGGGACTCTGTTCAGGGCTTTAGCAGATGATCCTGTTGCAGGCCCGAAATACCGTCAATCGGGCATCGTGATCAAGTTCACCATAACGGATCCCGATGGATTTATATGGCTAACCAAAGACGCCGAGGTTATCTGTGGGCCGGCCGACCTCAAGCCCACTATAGAGATGAAACTCAGCGGCGACACGTGCCACGAGTTCTGGCTTCAGTCTATATCAATGCCGGTAGCGATGGCGAAGGGTCGTATAAAGGCAAAGGGGCCTCTTCCGAAGGTCATAAAGCTTCTACCTCTGTTGAAGCCGGCCTATAAAGCGTATCCGGAGATTGCTAGAAAACACGGCCTTCAGGTTTAATTGAGTAAAGGGGGTTTTTATGAGCAAGGAAGCAAGCATAAAACAATTCGAAGACGATAGAAAAGAGGCGGTAAGAATAGCAGCACGGCTACTTCTGGCATCAGGTACAACTTCCCCCAGGGTAGGGGGTGTCGGCGAGTCCACCATTCACATAATCGATGATGAATGTGCCATAGAAGAACTGTGCCAGGCCATCGAGCGAATGTCTGAGGAGAATGAAAGTTGGGACTTCTTCAAACGGGATGCGGCGATGCTCAGGGATGCTGATGCGGTCCTCGTTGTGACATCGCTGAGATGCCTCACCGACCCGGCGGACATCAACTGCAATATGTGCGGCAAGCTCACCTGTGAGTACCTTAAGGAAGAGGAAAAGCTTCCCGATGAACCGGGGGTTGCCTTCAGGGGGCCGCTCTGCGTATTCCGGGCTAATAACGTTGGCTATGCCATAGACGGCATCATATCGTTAGCCAGAAATCTTGGTATTGATTATGGCGTATACTGGTCAGCCGGTGCTGCCGCTATGAAAATGAGGATTGTGCCCAAGAATACCGGTTTTGCACTGGCGGTGGGCATTTCTGTGACCGAGAAGAGTCCCTTTAGGGACATCCCTAAAAAATATCATGAGATAAACCAGGCTACCATGAATGACCGGATTATCCAGCGGCTGTGGCCTCAGTTCAGATCCATATACAGCTAGGATGCTGCAGAGAACGAGGTGAGAGAAATGGCAATAAGGGAATTGGACGATTTAATACAGAACGGTCTCGATAGAGCCCTTGAACTGATGGCTGTGGCAGCGCACAACAGCTTCAGGTTCGGTGGACGAAACACCCCAAAGATCATCAGCGTTGGCAAAGAGCAAATGGTAGAGATTGCAGAGTTCTGTTATTCCATGGGAGACATGTCCCCTCTGGCAGCTCGCGATGGCAGGTTTGTTATGGAGCTGGTAAAGGAGCCCTGCGCCCTGCTCCTTATCGGAGATAAGAGGAAATCGGATTTCAACTTCGACTGCGGCGCCTGCGGTTACAGGACCTGCGCCGAGCTCAACAAAGCGGAGGAGGTAGAAGCGCTTACTGCACGAGGTCCCAGCTGTCAATTTAAAAACATGAATTTAAACATTGCTGCGGATGCCGCTGCTGCGGCCGCTTGGAGGCTGGGGTTACACTGTCGCGTGTTCAGCACGCTTGCCATGGCTGCCTTTGCCCTTAACATCATCGAGGACGTCGACATAGTTGCGAGCGTTTGCGTCAGTGTTGCCAAGAACGACCCTTTCTTTGACAGGCATAAATACTGGACGGATGAGTACTGGGATGAAATCTTCCAGAAGGAGTTCCCTACGTTCACCCGCGGGTTCATTGGTGCAGTTGAAGAAGAGGACTAGGGCGACGAAGGTGAACCGTGGGTAGTAAGGCTCATCTCAATCAGGTCATCGCTTCACATCTTGCCGAGATAAAGGCAGATGAGGATCCTGATAGGGAAATATACGTCTTTGAGAAAGGGGATCTTGGCGAGGATGTACTCACCTATCAAAATATCTATGAAAACTCAAACAAGATAGCCCGGCTTTTCTTCGACAATGATATCGGCAGGGGCGATACGTACGCTGTTTTCATGAGGAACCACCCCGAATTCGTCTATGCAACTCTGGCGGGGCCCACTATAGGCGCTATTATGGTGCCGGTCGATCCACGGACCAGGGGCGACCGGCTGAAGTTCCTGCTCAAGGACTGCGGGGCTAAGGCCGTTATTGTGTCGGGAGAATTCCTGGAGCAGCTCGAAGAGGTCATCAGCGATGTACCTTCGGTGAAGTTTATCACAGTTGCCTACAGGCCGGAGCAGAGTATTCCAGTATCGGAGAAATATCATGCATTGAATGAGGTGCTTGAGAATTCCTCATGGCAAGTAGTAGAGCAGCAGATAATGGACGTGCGGCATCCCATGCAGATAATTTATACATCAGGAACAACCGGCGATCCCAAGGGCGTGACGATACGCAACAACAGGACGGGCCTGTTCAACATTCTCAATAAGATTGTATGGAAATACCAGAACGATGATATTCTCTATAACGGGCTGTCGCTAACCCACGGCAACGCTCAAACTGTAACCCTTTTCCCGGCTTTCAGTATGGGAATCAAAGCCGTGTTCAGCCCCCGCTTCACCAAGAGCAGAATCTGGGATGTCTGCAGGAAATATGGATGTACCTCTTTTTCCCTTCTCGGCGGAATGATGGCTGGGATATGCAATGAGGCTGAAAAATCTGACGATGCGGACAATCCAGTCCGCATGGTGATCAGCGCTGGAACACCTCCGTCGCTTTGGGAGGCATTCGAGAAAAGATTCAACGTCCAGATCCTTGAGTGGTATGGGTCAGTAGAGGGCGGGTTCGCCTATAAGCCGGCCGGGCAGGGACCAATAGGTTCCTTCGGCAAACCAGTCCCTGGTGTTATGGAAATGAAGGTTGTGGATGTGGACGATAATGAAATGCCCGTGGGAGGAATAGGAGAGCTCATCTGTAGAATGCTGAGAGGCGATACCAAGGTTGACTATCTCGGCAAACCAGATGAGTCCAAGGAAAAGACCAAGGGCGGTTGGCTGAGAACCGGCGACATGGTGCACAAAGATGAAAAGGGCTGGTACTTCTTCGACTATCGAAAAGGTACGGAACTCCGCCGAGCCGGGGACTTCATTCAGCCTGACTACGTGGAAACAGTTATCGGAAAACATCCCGATGTAAGCGAAGTCTGTATCTATGGTATTTCGGCAGCTTCTGGCGCACCGGGAGAGAGCGACCTTGTTGCTGCTATCGAGCCATTTGACAATAGGACCATTGACCCGAAATCGATATTTGAGATGTGTAAAAAAGATCTCGAGGCGAACTATATCCCCTCGTATTTGCAAATTGTCGATCAACTTCCAAAAACTTTGACCGAGAAGCCACTAGCACGGCAGCTGAAGGATATGTTCGAGCGTGGAGAGGGTACGATCTATAAACTTGAAGATTACAATTAGTTCCTGGCTACTGCCTGAGCATTTGTACACCATTAAAGAGGTTGGAAACAGATAGCTATCTATAGTGCGATTTAGAGGAGTACTCAATGCCATATAGAGAATTAAACCTTGAGTTAACCGAAGAACACGAGCTTCTGAAGGAAGAGGTGCATAGATTCGCCGTGGAGGTGCTAAGGCCCGCGTCCATTGAGTTGGATAAACTCCCGCCCGAAGATGTGATACAAAAAGGCTCGCTGTGGTGGGAATGCATGAAAAGGCTGTACCAAAATAATTATCATTTGGTGCTTATCTCTGACGAGTACGGGGGGCTCGGGCTCGATCCCCTGGGCGTGCATATCATATGGGAGGAGCTGGCGTACGGAAGCGTAGGGTTCGCCGTGTCCCTGGGATGTAGCTGTTTTTCTTCCTTTTATGCAACTTTACTTTGCGAGGATCATCTGATCGATAGGTTTGTCGTCCCGTTCGTTAACTGTAAAGATGCCAGTGTTATGAGCTGCTGGGGAATCACCGAACCGGCGCATGGCTCGGATAATTTGATGGCAAGCACTCCATTTTTCCGCGATCCGAGAGCTTCACAACAAGTGAAAGCTACTAAGAAGGGTGGTAACTGGGTAATCAACGGTCAGAAATCGGCATGGATTTCGAACGGTCCTGTTGCCTCCGATGCTGCCCTTTTCGTCAGTATCGACCCATCAATGGGGTTCGCCGGGGGAGGTATTTGCCTGATAGATCTCACTCAGGCTGGAGTGTCACGGGGCAAGCCACTTAACAAACTCGGGCAGAGAGAGTTGCCGCAAGGGGAAATCTTCTTCGATGAAGCTATTTGCCCCGAGGAATTCATGATCGTAGACCCCGAATGCTATGAGGCAATGACCGAGCTAACCCTGGGACATGCCAATGCGACAATGGGGGCCTATTTCACTGGCTGTGCCCAGGCAGCCTACGATATGGCCCTTGAGTATAGCATTGAAAGGGTCCAGGGAGGGAGACGCCTCTGTGACCATGAACTGGTGCAGAAGAAGCTTTTTGAAATGTTTACCAAGGTGGAGACGGCCAGGTCATTTTCCCGCAGCGCAATGGTCTTCAATATGAACACGACGCCTCCACTCGTACAGTATTCCATTGCCGCGAAGGTGTATTGCACAGAAGTAGCCTTTCAGGTGGCCAGCGATGCTATACAGTTATTCGGTGGCTACGGGGTGAGTAAGGATTTTCCCATAGAGAAACTCTTCAGAGACGCGCGGGCTGGTATGATTGAGGATGGATCAAATGACTCCCTTTCTATCGCAGCCGGGGGAATGCTTGTAAAGGAGGCATTGGGGCAATAGAAGACGTATATATTATTGGCGTGGGAATGATACGGTTCAATAAGTATCCGGATAAGACCGTTAGGTCCATGGCCGAGGAGGCGATCGAAATTGTCCTTAAGGATGCCAGCCTGAACAAGAAGGACCTGCAGGCTGCTTTCTTCTCCAATACTTTTTGGGGCATGTTCTCTAATCAGCACTCCATTCGTGGCCAGGTAATACTGCGGGGTATAGGCATAGATAAAATACCTGTTACCAATGTGGAAAATGCCTGTGCCGGCGCCTCCACGGCTCTTCACCTGGCCTATATGGGAATCCGTGCTGGCATGTTCGATGTAGCGCTGGCATTTGGCTCGGAAAAAATGAGCCATCCCGATAAAACGCTTTCACTAGGGGCCTACGCCTCCTGCATGGATGTAGAGAATTTTATAGAACATATCAACATGATAATGGAGGTTAGCAAGACGTTCAATGTTGATATACCGGAGGAACAAACAGCTCCTGGGGAGGGGAGAAGCATCTTTATGGACGCCTATGCTACAGCGGCACGATGGCATATGGACAGGTTTCGTTCAACACAGAAACAGCTTGCGGTCATTTGCTCCAAGAATCATTGGCACGGGTCTATGAACCCTCTTTCGCAGTATCAGATACCGATGTCAGTGGAGGAAATCCTGGCAGATAAGCCCGTTGCCTATCCCCTGACCCGAGCGATGTGTGCGCCCGTAGGCGACGGTAGTGCTGCGGCGATAGTCTGTTCGGAGAAGTACCTCAATAAACTACGCAATGCACGGCCGGTGAAGATACTGGCTTCGGTGCTGGGACAGGGCGCTGACAGGGGTATTGACGAAACGGATATTGGTGAGCGTCTTTCCATGGAGGCGTACAATATGGCAGCAGTTGGGCCGGACGACATCAGTATCGCTGAGCTGCACGATGCCACTGCCTTCGGAGAGCTCCATCAGACGGAGGTTATGGGTTTCTGTCCCGTCGGCGGAGGTGGCCCCTACGCAGAAACGGGAGCTACCAAACTCGGTGGCTCAAAACCGATTAATACCAGCGGCGGCCTGGAATGCCGCGGGCATCCCATCGGTGCATCAGGTCTAGCGCAGATTCACGAGATCGTTGCCCAGCTTAGGAGCGAAGCTGGCAATCGGCAGGTGGAAGGGGCGCAAATAGGCCTCGCTGAGAACGGTGGCGGCAACATAGGCATCGAAGAGGCAGCCATGTGCATGCACATTCTGCAGAACGTCGGCTGAGAGATAGTTGCACGATCTGCCCATCGCACATCTGGGTCCCTCATTCGGGGGATATCACTCAGTCAGGGTCACCGTCATCACACATAGTTCAACATAAATCCCTTTGACCATGGAAACGATGAATTGGGAAGATTCGATCTCAGAGGAAAAAACGTTCTAATTACCGGTGCTTCTTCGGGAATTGGCAGGGAACTTTCGGAGTGCTTCGCCAAGGAAGGATCGAACCTGCTATTGGGATGCCACCCCTCAGAAAAGGACATTCTTGCTAAGTGGGCCGATGAACTGCAGAACAGGTATGCAGTTAAAACAACAACCTTCCCTATCGACCTTTCGGAAGAAAACGGATCTGAAAATCTGTACCAGCGGGTTAAGCAATCTGTAGATAGAATCGATGTGCTGGTTAACAACGCTGGAATCCTACTCTATGGTAACTTTCATGAGATACCCCTGGAGCGCCAGGAATTGCTGGTCAACCTAAACCTGATCGCCTATTTTAAACTGATGAGGCTCTTTTTACCGGAGATGGTTGATGCCAAAGAGGGAAGAATACTTAATGTAGTATCGACCGCTGCTTTCCAGCCCACGGTTCATCATGCGATATACGGCGCATCAAAGGCCTTTGTACAAAGCCTGAGCCAGGCAGTTAACCAGGAGATCAAAGGAACCGGTGTTAAGGTCTTCACGCTCAACCCCTCATACACAAATACTCCACTATTAAAGGGTGGGGGCTTCCCCGAGAGAATCTGGTGGTACAAAATCAGCGGTCTTAGCGACCCTGCGGTAATAGCTCATAAAGGGATAAAAGCTTTCAAAGAGGAAAAGACAGTCTACATTCCTGGAACGAGAAACTGGTTTATTCACTCCATTCTGACCAGGCTTACGCCTCGAAGTCTGGTGGACATTCTGTCCTACTGGGCATTGAGAGAGAGGCACTAGGTTTCACTGGATAGAAGCATGGAGAGAGTATTTGTAACAGGTGCTTCTGGATATATTGCGGGCAAGCTGCTCTCTCTTCTAAATGATAAAGCAGAAATTAAAGAAATAGTGGGAATCGATATCAAAGAGCCTGCTGTCAGTCTTAAGAAGTTCGTATTCTACAAGCTAGATGTGAGGGAACAGTTTGAGCATATTCTAAAAGACCATGGGATTGATACGGTTGTTCATACAGCATACAGTGTTCCTCCTATTCACGATGTAAATTTGATGGAGGACATCAATGTCAATGGTACCAAGAATGTCCTGCATTCCTGCACGAGAGCAGATGTTAATCAGCTGTTGTATACAAGTTCAGCAACTGCTTATGGTTTTCACCCCGACAATGACGTCCCTCTGATTGAGGACAGTCTGCTGAGAGGAAACGATGATTTTACCTACAGTAAAAACAAAAAAGAGATTGAGACCATCCTTTCAGAATTCATACTGCAGAATCCACAGCTAATAGTAACCATAGTACGGCCATCATTTGTTGTTGGTCCAGGTTTCGATGATCCCCTTGCCCGTCACTTGAGAAAGAAATTTGTACTTCTACCCTTAAATACTCAACCCTTCCAGTTTGTACATGAGGATGATCTAATAGAGATTATCTATCTTCTACTTAAAAATGGAATGGCCGGGGCCTTCAATGTAGGTGCAGAAGGGACAGTCACCCCAAAACAAATGGTAAGTCTACTGAGGAATATGCCAGTATACGTTCCTTTCAGTTTAATGTATCTGTTAACCTGGCTGGCTTGGAATCTCCGGCTGTCCTTTGTCACCGAGTTTCCCGGTCCTGCCCTTAATATGACGCGATACACCTGGGTAGTCTCTAGTGAGAAACTAAAAAGAGCGCTCAATTATAAATACAAATACACATCCCTAGAGGCATTCGCGGATTTCGCTAAATTTGTGCAAAGGCGGTAAAACAGCACAGTCTGCCGGTACGGTGCGCCTGTTTCGTAGCTTACCCGGGAGATTGGGGCGAAATAATACCCTCATAAGGAACTTGACTCCGTTTGTGGGCTAAATAAGAGAAGGGTCACCCATTCTCGGGTAACCCCGGTCCGGAGGATTTCTATAACTTTAGTTTCTGAACTATCTCACCCGGGTTGGGGAACCGGCCAGTTTCACCCTTAGAGAATACGGTTTTATCATCTACAATGACATCAAAGATACCGTTGCTCCCGGGCACTAGCCTTGCTTCTATACCAAAGGCATTGCGCAGTTCGTCCGCCAGACTGGCGGCAGCGGGCTTATAGTTTCACTGTTGGCAATAATGTATATCAACTTTCACGATGTACCTCCTGGTAATTCTGCGCCCTCGTAATCCGCATTCCGGTTTTCTCGCTCCGGCAACTTTAGTGATAGCTTGAAGTTTAAAGAGTCACCAGTGAAGTAAAGACCACAATCCGGTTCTGTTTCGAAAAGAGATTTACCTTTAGTTAATACACCTGTATAATCCATGCTATCTCGTTTTCTAGTTTTGTGAGCACAACGTGCCACAGGAACAAGCTCAGCACATGTTCTGCAGGCAAACAGTTCCCTCAGGGTCACTGTTCACCCACCAATCGCAGAGGCTATCATTGGATGGAACGCCTGCCATGAAGTCGGGAGTAAGTTTTGTCCACTCAATATCTCCTGGGTCTCCATCAGCGGTAGGCCACTCCTGGTACTGAGTAGTGTAGACACTAAGAGCATCCTGAATTGCGTTCCTAGCTTCCACGCACGACATCGAAATTGTTGGTAGTGGTGTAGGCGTAGGGACGGGAGTAGGGGTAGGTATAAGAAGTGATAAAGGTATCTCCCACTCGCAGGGGCCGGTGACGCACACCAAGTAGTCAAATGTGCGCCCGCCACCCATTGTCGATAGTGTGCATCCTGGTGCACCGGGTGCCCAAAACAGCCACTCATCGTCATCATACCAATAAACTCCCTGTACCTCAGACGGAACGTCGGGAAGACCAGCGAGTAGTACTAACCCATTGTAGGCATCAGGCAGATGCTTTGGGAAGCAACCTGGAATAACAAAGCTAAAAGTGTGGGTTTCCGAAGAGGCTTTTACTTCTATCACTCCTAAAGGTATAGCTACTACCAGAATGATGCCCAGGAGCACTATTAAGGCAATCATTGCCTTTTTCATTACCCATCTCCTGCTCTCTATGACGGCAAGCATACCCCGTATAGCTTTGCCTGTCAATACTGTGGGCCATAAAAGAGGAAGGCCTCCCGTTATTGGGTATGCCCCTTAATACGCTCGGATGGGCTCTTTGCTAGCCTTCCACCCTTTCCAGCATCTGTTGCGACCTGAGGAGCAAACCAAAATCCATCCAACTCTAACATTTTACCTGCATCGATTTTTGGACGGCAGGTCAACATGAGGAATTACGGTAGAAATAGTTAATGAACATGGAAATTTATTAAGGGCGCCTTACGCAGTAATGACAGCGTCAGCAGCTGGTAATTATCCGTTGACAAATGTATACCCACGATGTACTTTCTTATACATGACCCCTTGAAAGGAGATCGGTTATGAAGAAGATGAATGGATCTAGATCGGGGCAATCGGGACTCTATCTCGTAACAGGGGGTGCCGGGATGCTGGGGAGTGCTATTGTCTCCCAACTCGTGGAGAGTGGTAAGACAGCTCGCGTCATAGATATTGAGCCTGCAACAGATGACCGCGCCGATATAATTGTGGGTGATATTAGAGATGCTGAGACTGTCAGAAAAGCCTGTGAGGGTGTAGATACAGTCATTCATGCTGCAGCGGCCGTCTGGGACCCCATGCTACCCCCTACTATCTACTATGATACCAACGTAGCGGGCACTCAGCAGCTCATTGACACCTGCATCCAGCTCGGAATCCCACGTCTTATCTATACGAGCACTATGGACGTTGTCATGGATTGCAAGCATGGTCATAATCTTGCCGATGAATCATTACCGTACCCCTCTGACCCTAGGACAATGAACCTGTATGCCTATAGCAAGATGCTGGGTGAACAGGCTGTCGTTAAGGCAAACGGACAAACCCTCTCGACATGTGCTTTGCGCCTCGTGGGTATGTACGGTCCAAAAGATAAGTATCACCTGCCTAATATTATAAAAAATGCGAAGCATGGTATGAATATCCGGCTGGGAAACGGAAAAGCCCAATTTAGCCATGTATTTTCCGGTAATGCGGCACACGCTCATATACTGGCTGCTGAGCATTTGGCGCCGGATTCTCCGGTAGCCGGACAGTTCTATTTCATTACTGATCATCATACCGGTAATTTTTTTGATTTTATGAATCCTTTCTTAGAACAAATGGGTATATCTGAACCTAAGGTATCTATACCCCATGGTATAGCAAACACCCTCGCATGGTTCGCTGAGAAATTTAACCCCAAGTCCAATTTTAATCGGTTCTCCGTCTATTGTATCTGCGTAGATCATACGTTCGTTCATGATAAAGCGACGCGAGATTTCGGCTACCTACCTATTTTCTCGGCTGAGGAAGCCTTTGAAATCACTCTAGAGTGGTTGAAAACTCAAGAATTCTAAGGAATTAATCTGTCCCCTGAAAATGTATTCCAGGAATTTGGAAAGGGGATTTTATATGGCTATAAGGCCTTTCTAACCTACAACACCGGAAAATCCAATTCTATGAGTGGTAAAATAATCGTGAGTTGGTCACTTAACAAGGGCCTATAGGAAACGCCTCTGGGTTCTAGCTTTCGTTATATCGAAAGCACTCGATAATGCATACGTCACGCCACTAGGATTCGCATAGTTTGATCAATATAATATCCATTATATTATTAAAAGTAACTACTTTATTGATAAAATCGTATCTATTTCCTGTAACTTTGGTGATACAATAAAACTCTGGAAAACTCATCCAGGGTTCCTGTCCCCTGCTTCAGCAAGCTAGCCGAAGAAGTCTAGCTAACGGGGAACGCCATGAGGCAAGGCCGCAGCATTCTCCCCGGCGACATAGCCGGTAGAGAAAGCGGCCTGCAGGTTGTAACCACCGGTCTCGGCATCGATATCCATTACCTCGCCACAGAAGTACAGCCCGTCCACGAGGTTCGAGGCCATAGTACGCGGGTTAATCTCTTTAAGAGAGACGCCACCGGCAGTAACAATAGCCGAAGCCATGGGCAACGAAGCCTTAATGTTAAAGCGCAGTGACTTAAGCAGGCTCACCAGCCGCTCTCGCTCTTCGGAAACAATCTCATGGCCACGTTTGTCGGATGTTATTCCGGTCATCTCAACAAAGGGCTCGACCATTTTTTGAGGCAGGAACTCCTTGAGAATATTGTGATAGCTCCGTTGGCTGTAGTGGTTAAAGTCTCGTTGCCATCGCTCGCGTAGTGTCTTAACATCAAGGGACGGGGTCAGGTCTATGGATACGGCGACCGGTCCGTGCTCAAGGGCATCAACGATCGCCAGGCTCATTTGTAGTGTTATCGGTCCGCCGAGGCCAAAATGAGTTATTATCAAATCACCCGTACGGCTTTCTATAACGGGAAATCTCGGGCGTTTCCCCACTATGCCACGCCCCGTATCTCTAGCTGGGGTCATGAACGGGGTAATCTCATCAGCCGGGCACTGATATGATGTCAGGCGTACATTGTGCAGGCTGACACCTTGCATGCTCTTAGCACGCTCGATTTCGTAGACGACTAAAGGCACCAGAGACGGTCGC
>JAVLBD010000109.1:0-4876 GCA_031581405.1 Dehalococcoidia bacterium | reverse complement strand
CAGGCAATGGAACGATGCCCCAATGGGAGGTCTGCACGCACGGGGGTCGAAAGCCAACCGGGATTGATGCCATTCAGTGGGCAAAGGAGGCAGTTGATCTTGGCTCTGGAGAGTTGCTCCTTACCAGCTGGGATGCCGATGGCCATCGGGCGGGATACGACCTGGAGCTGACCGCCGCTATCAGCGAATCAGTAACAGTACCGGTCATTGCCAGTGGTGGAGCTGGCAATCTGGAACACCTCTATCAGGCAGTAGTCACTGGCAAAGCTGATGCCATTCTCGCCGCCAGTATTTTCCATTATCGGACATATTCGATCAGCCAGGCCAAAGAATACCTTGCTAAAAGAGGAATTCCTATCAGGAGATAGTAATATGAAAACTTATTTAGCGCCTAAGTTTATTGTTGAACGAGACCAGGAGCACTGCATCCAGTGTGAGGTGTGCGTAAATCAGTGCTCCTTTGATACCCATTATTACGATGCGGATGACAGCGAGGTAAAAAGTCGTGAGGGAACCTGCGTCGGTTGCCATCGATGCGTGCTTTTTTGCCCTACACAAGCGATAAACATTAGAAGAAATCCGCTCGAATATAGAGAGAACTATAACTGGCGTCCAGAGCTAATAGAGGATATTACGAAGCAGGCGGAGACGGGAGGGATACTGCTGACCGGTATGGGAAACGACAAGGGGCATCGTATCTACTGGGATCACCTGGTACTCAACGCAAGCCAGGTTACTAATCCATCGATAGACCCGTTGCGTGAACCCATGGAACTCACTACTTATATTGGTCGAAAACCGGACAGGGTAGATATAGACCCGAAAACCGGTAACCTGAAAACGGAGTTGGCCCCCCAGGTCAAGATCGAAGTGCCGGTAATGTTTTCCGCCATGTCCTATGGCGCGGTGAGTATCAATGTTCATGAATCCCTGGCGCGTGCTGCTCAAGAAGCGGGTACGCTGTGGAATACGGGGGAGGGTGGCCTTCATCCCAAGCTATATAAATACGGGGATAACACCATAGTACAGGTAGCATCGGGTAGGTTTGGCGTCCACGCCGACTACCTCGATGTCGCCAGAATAGTTGAGATAAAGATAGGCCAGGGAGCGAAACCCGGTATCGGAGGACACCTTCCCGGCGAAAAGGTAAGCGCTGAGGTCTCTATGACACGAATGATTCCACAGGGGACAGACGCTCTGTCCCCGGCACCGCAGCACGATATTTACTCGATCGAAGACCTCGCACAGCTCGTCCACGCCTTAAAAGAGGCCACGAACTACAGCAAGCCTATATCGGTCAAGATAGCGGCGGTACATAACGCAGCAGCTATTGCCAGCGGGATGGTACGAGCCGGTGCAGATATGATAGTTCTCGATGGTCTGCGTGGCTCGACCGGTGCTGCCCCTAAGGTTATTCGCGACAACGTCGGAATACCGATCGAGATGGCGCTTGCTTCAGTGGACAACCGGCTAAGGCAGGAGGGCATCCGTAATCAGGCCTCACTGGTCATTGCGGGCGGGATCAGAAACAGCGGGGATGTGGCAAAGGCCGTCGCTCTTGGTGCCGATGCTGTCTACATAGGGACAGCTGCACTGGTTGCGTTGGGTTGCTGCTTATGCCAGCAGTGTCACACCGGGAAATGCGCCTGGGGTATCTGCACCACTGACCTCGCACTAACCAAACGAATCAACCCCGACATAGGAGCGAGGCGGTTGTCAAACCTGCTACGTGGCTGGAGCCTTGAACTCAAAGAAATATTGGGTGGCATGGGCATCAATGCCCTTGAAAGCCTCAGGGGTAACCGCCTGCAATTAAGAGGCATCGGGCTTACTGACACCGAGCTCGAAATCCTCGGAGTAAGGATGGTAGGTAACTGATATGGTAAATCAAACAATAGTTAGTAGCACCAATGATACTGTTAGAATCGATGCCCTTACTCTCTCTCATCGAGAGCTTAATGCCCGGTTGAGGGATGAGGTCGCTGACGGGACCCGTAAGATAGAGCTTCGTAACGTCTACGGGCAGAGGTATATTGGCACGGACTTAAATGTACCCGTAGAAATCGATATTTCTGGTGTCCCCGGTAATGACCTCGGGGCGTTCATGAATGGGCCACGGATAGTGGTCCATGGCAATGCCCAGGATGGCTGTGGTAATACGATGAATGATGGACACATTATTGTTCATGGTCACGCTGGTGATATCACTGGTATGGCAGCCAGGGGAGGCAAGATCTATATACGCGATGATGTTGGATACCGTGCCGCTATCCACATGAAGGAGTACAGGAGGAAGAAGCCGGTACTGGTAATCGGTGGCACCGCCCAAGACTTCTTTGGTGAGTATATGGCAGGGGGAATCGTAATCCTCCTCGGCCTTAATTTGAAGAGGGGGGAATACCACAAAGCTAAATTCATAGGCACAGGGATGCATGGTGGCGTTATTTATATAGGAGAAGGTGTCGATGATTATCAATTAGGCAAAGAGGTGGGCGATGCCGAACTGGAAGAGAAGGACCATCAGGTTCTTCACAAATATGTTAGCGAATTTGCCGCTCATTTTGATTACGATGCCGAAAAGATACTGAAACGTAAGTATATTAAACTGTTCCCCCTCTGGATCAGACCTTATGGAAGGCTCTATGCATACTAAGCGAGAGAGTGTAAGAGTCGGTTAATGAGTGAGTAATTAAGATGATAGGCCAAGAAAATCGACAGGTAGAGAGGAAGGTAATAGCCATCCTAAAGGCCCTGAGTGACTCTCCGGAGCCGCTCGGCGGTAGGGTTATAGCACGTAGGCTGGGTGAATTTGGC
This sequence comes from Dehalococcoidia bacterium, assembly GCA_031581405.1. Lineage (GTDB taxonomy): Bacteria > Chloroflexota > Dehalococcoidia > E44-bin15 > E44-bin15 > JAAXQM01. The sequence goes on along the minus strand of JAVLBD010000109.1, from coordinate 2,062 downwards.
ACCGACCTGAGTGAGAGAACAGTGAGGTATCACCTCAAGCTGATGGATGAGCAAGGACTTACCCGTTCCATAGGGAGGAGGGATGGCAGGGCAATTACCCAAAAAGGGATCGAGGAAATTGAGAGTGCTTTGGTAAGTGATAGAGTGGGCTCTATAGCTGCCCGGATAGAGCAGTTGGCATATCAAACCTCTCTCGATCTGGAGAAACGCGTTGGCGAAGTCCCAATTAATATATCTCTGTTTCCCAAAAAAGAGTTCGCCTACGCCTTAGAAAAAATGAAAGGCGCCTTTGAAGCGAGTCTCAGCGTCAGTGACCTGGTGGCAGTGGCTCAAGAGGGAGAAATGTTAGGTGGAATGATCATACCTAAGGGCAAGGTGGGTTTGGCCACAGTGTGCTCTATAGTCATAGGCGGAGTTCTTTTAAAAGCTGGCGTCCCACTAGATTTAAAGTTTGGAGGCATACTTCAGCTTCGGGGTAACAAGGCACTTCGCTTTACCGAGCTGATAGACTACTCAGCCTCCTCCCTCGACCCCGCTGAGATATTCGTGGCTAGCAGGATGACCACGGTGAGCGAGGCCGCATCAAGAGGCGAAGGAAAGATACTGGCCAGCCTTAGCGAAATTCCCGCTGTTTGTAAGCAAGTATTGGACGCGCTCGTTGAAAAACTTAACGGGGCTGGTATCGGCGGCCCAACTGTTATCGGGGGGATTAGTGAGACCGTATGCGAGATTCCGATAAGGCCACACAGAATTGGTGTGGTAATTTGGAGTGGGCTAAATCCAGCAGCAGCCGCTGCAGAAGCAGGGATAACCGTGTCAAACCATGCCTTTAGCGGGGTGATCGACTACCAAAGCCTAAAGAGCTTCTGGGAGATAGTTAATTGATTTAAGGGGTGACTGGTCTTGTTAAAAGTAGTCGCAATAACAGATAAAACGGAGCAGATAACGGAGTTAAATTCGGAGCTTGCCACAAGAGGTCTCCACTGTTCGGTTGTTTCCGCTAGCGATAGTGGGCAAATATATGAACAGGCTCCCGATCTTGTTTTAGTAGTTATGAATGGCCTTCCCTCCAACTCGGCACTATGGCGCCTACCGAAGAAGATCAAGAATGATAGCCATCTACCCGTTATTGCCCTCCTTTCAAATGGGGCTCTCGACAATCTCGAATCTATAACAGGTATAGATGATTTTATCATCGAGCCGTGGGAAGCAGGAGAGGTGGTAGCACGGGCAAAGCGCATACTTCAATTATTTAACAATGAAAACAGCATTGATGTAATAAAATGTGGCGACCTGATGATAGACATAGCTAGGTGCGAGGTATCAGTCGGTGGCAGACTAGTAATGCTAACCTTCAAGGAATACCAGCTGCTAAAGTTTCTCGCCAGTAACCGAGGGACGGTCTTTACCCGTGATGCCCTGCTCAACAAAGTGTGGGGCTATGACTTCTTTGGCGGCGATCGAACAGTAGATGTGCACATTAGGAGGCTGAGGAGTAAGATCGAGGATGCCAACCACGCCTTTATCGAGACGGTAAGGAATATCGGATACCGCTTCCGTGAGGAGTTTTAAGCATTTGCATCGTATCGTCGCGATCCATAGGGACCATGCCGACTGATGGGCAGCACACCTGCATACTATGCCAAATAGGCTAGCCTACAGTAGCATTATTCTTCATAAAGAGGGATCCTTATTCAATACTATCAGCTTCCTCAAGGCGATAGTCAGCATGAGGATTCGGAAAAAAGTTCCGAAGCGCTGCGATATTTTAAGAGACTGCTGAAAAAAGAGGTGCAGGATACTTCCTGCCGGGGGTCTGGGGGTGTCCCCCAGCTTTAAAACTCCCCCAAGACTGGGGGATAAAGGGGGTTGATCAAGACTATTTCAGCATTCTTATTAAGAATAAAAAAGGGGCTTAATACTGAAAATCGATAGTAAACAAGCGGCACTAGTGCTGGAGGACGGGTCAGTATTTGAGGGATACTCTTTCGGTGCTGATGCTTCCGCCTATGGTGAGATTGTTTTCAATACGAGCATGACCGGCTACCAAGAGATGCTCACC
>JAVLBD010000108.1:0-4921 GCA_031581405.1 Dehalococcoidia bacterium | reverse complement strand
CATAGTGGGCAATGTGTCCATGGCCATGTGGAGCGTCACGGAATAAGATTCTTTGAGGTACGGGCAAACCTAACTGGCAAAACGAATACGGAAGAATTTCAGAATATAGTTCTTAGTGAAACAAGTGAGGAGGGAGCGGTAGCATATAATTTCAAGCACTTCTTCGCACCAGGAACAAGTGGTTTTGACTACAAACCACGTCTCGTCAGAGAAAGAACAATCTTTCGTCCGACGGTTGCTGAATGGGGTGAGGCTGAGGTATCCTTATCGCATTCTGAACACGACCCCTGGGCGGAAGTGGAGATTGTCAGAGTACTTGGAGCAGTCTACACTGTTGGCAATAACACTATGCTAAGGGGAGATGTTGTTGCCGAAGTAGACCCCATCGCTTTTGAACCATATGCTTATCTAAAGTGGGATTGGTGGCCAGTAAGTTAAAACTTGGGCGACTGGTCAGAATATAGGCCAATTACATACTTCGGAAAATGCGAGTGGACTACTGGCTACTCAGGTCGCAAGAGGTACTGGAGAGGATAAAAGAATGAATGTTCAGGATAAGATTTATAGAGACCTGCAAAAGCATTTAGATGCGTTACCAATCGGATTTCCACCGACAGAATCGGGTGTTGAAATCAGGATACTAAAATACCTTTTTACTCCAGAAGAGGCAAAACTGGCAACACAATTATCTGTACTGCCGGAACCGCTCAGTGATATCCACGAACGGGTTAAAGAAACTGGAATTTCTGTAGAGGAGTTGGGACAAGCCCTGGAGCGCATGGTACTTAAAGGCTCTCTGTGGCGAGAGGTAAAAGATGGAGTGACGCACTATAGCAATGCAATGCTAGTGATTGGGATGTTCGAGTTCCACTTAGAGCGGCTTACCGAAGATTTCTTGAACGATTTGGACCAATATTTCGAAGAAGCGTTTGGAGAGGAATTATATAGGACAAAGATTCCCCAATTGCGCACTATCCCGGTAGGGAAGAGTATTACGTATGAACATAGCGTGAGTACATATGACGATATAAAACAGATAATCGAGAATTGTGAAGGTCAAATCGCGGTCGCTAATTGCATCTGCAGACAGGCTAAGGATATTCAAGGAGAGAGCTGTAGTCACACTGAGCTTAGAGAGACGTGTTTTCTACTTCAAGATGCTGCTGAGCATTACCTCCATTTGGGAATTGCCCGCTCTATTACAAAGGAAGAAGCTTTGGACATATTACAGCAAGCACAAGAAGCTGGATTAGTATTACAACCGGAGAACACACAGCGGCCAATGGCTATTTGTTGCTGCTGCGGCGATTGTTGTGGAATATTGCAGACAGTCAAGAAATATCCACGCCCAGTAGAACTATTTGCATCCAATTACTACTCGGAGGTTGATTCCGATCTGTGTATAGGTTGTGAAACCTGTGCTGATATATGTCAGTTGGAGGCCATAACGATGGTGGATAGCATCGCCACCGTTAATCTTGACCGTTGCATTGGCTGTGGCAATTGTGTTGCTAATTGCCTGGATGGTGCTATCAAGTTACGGAAGAAAGAGGAGGAGCTAATACCTCCACCTAATACAATAAGCTTGTACGGGAATATACTAGTTAAGAAATTGGCATAACAAGCTTACTAGTCATCTTGTGATTGGTATCCGAGCAGATTACGGGGGCTACCCGATAATGGGTGGCTCTTTCTATATGCCACAAGAAACCTACTCTCATTCTGCCTTAGCTATAAAAAGCATGGTGGGCACTTTGTAATTGGCATGTGGATGGCCATAATTGTAAGCATAAAAACTGGCCATTGCTCTTAGAACACTGAATATATGGTTTATTCTCAGAGAATGCGGAAATAGTCTTTATCAACCCCCTATTTCCCCCAGTCTTGGGGGATTTTTAAAGCTGGGGGACACCCCCAGACCCCCGGCAGGAAATATCCTGCACCTTTTTTTCAGCAGTCTCTTAACATTCGAATCTAGGGAGTCCTCACTCTCATTATCTTTGCCTTGTGGGCGAAAAAACGAATCATCCTTTGACGACGCCGATAGGCCGTGATCTGGCAACCTTGCGGGATATCCCGGCGCGATGAGCCACCTCCACCACATCGGCGACATCCTTATATGCCGATGATGCCTCCTCAGCGAGTGAAGCCATACTTCCTGTTCTAACCGTGATCCCCCTATCGGCAAGGCCCCTGGCTACATCTACACCGCGCAGGCTTCGCTTGGCTGCAGCGCGGCTCTGCAATCGCCCTGCGCCATGGCAGGTAGAACCAAAGGTCTCCGCCATCGCCCGCTGGGTGCCTACCAGAACGTAGGAATAACGGCCCATATCGCCGGGGATGAGCACCGGCTGCCCGATCTCGGCGTAAATGTCTGGTACTTCCGGCTGCCCCGCAGGGAATGCCCTGGTAGCACCTTTTCTATGAATACAAAGAGCGAGTTTCTTACCCTCCACCACGTACTCCTCCATCTTGGCGATATTATGGGCTACATCGTATATCATCTCCAATCCCAGGTCACGGGGGCTCTTGCCAAACACCTGGATGAAGGACTCCCTGGCCCAATGGGTAATGCACTGGCGGTTGGCCCAGGCATAGTTGGCAGCACAGGCCATAGCGGCAAAGTAGGCCTGCCCCTCCGGGGATTTCACCGGTGCACAGGCAAGCTGGCGGTCAGGGAGACTAATCCCGTACTTCGCTACTGCCGCTCCCATGGTCTTTACATAGTCATCGCAAACCTGATGGCCGAGGCCCCGTGAGCCAGTATGGATCAGGAGCAACACCTGGCCCACATTCTCAATGCCCATAACTGAAGCAATTTCGGGCTCGTAGACCTCGTCTACCACTGCCACCTCGAGAAAGTGGTTCCCTGCACCCAGTGTTCCCAGCTGGGGAAAGCCGCGCTGCTTGGCTTTGGCACTCACGTGCTGCGGATCCGCACCCTTCATGCTTCCCTGCTCCTCGGTAACCTCCAGGTCTCGCGCCTCCCCGTAACCCTGCTCCACGGCCCATTTGGCACCTTTTCGGAGGACACTTTCCATCTGCCGCTGGTCCAGCCTCAGCTTGCCCTGGGATCCCACCCCTGAAGGGATATTGCGGTAAAGGGCATCCACCAGCGCTCCGATCCGGGGTCTAACCTCCTCCTCGGTGAGATTGGTGCGCAACAACCTCACCCCACAATTAATATCGAAGCCGACCCCTCCCGGGGAGATTACCCCATCCGACACCCTTGTAGCAGCCACTCCACCGATGGGGAAACCATAGCCCCAGTGTATGTCGGGCATGGCAAGAGACCGGGATACTATGCCGGGGAGAAAGGCAACATTGGCTACCTGTTCTATGGCTTCCTCCTCCTTGATATGGACCAGCATATCCTCATCGGTATAGATAAGCCCTGGCACCTTCATACCCGCCTTATAGCTCGACGGGATCTCCCACCGGTAATCGTCGATCTTCGTTAACACGTCTATCCCTTTTTCGCTCTCTCCCCGATATCCACATACCCCCTAGATATCAAAGAGTACCTGAACCCTAAAACCGTCCCCCTCATCAATCTTAAGCATATGATAGGTGGCTGCCTTGAATCCCACCTTTATCTTATGACGCTCAGGGTCTATCCTCTCCCCGTAACATCTTGCCCGCAGCCTCGTCTCGTTGAGTTCGCTGATATCAAACCTCTTAAAGAGCATGTTATCGACCTCAAAGACGTATATCAGCTCATTTAGCCAAGCCACCAGCAGGTCCGACCGGTCATCTGCGGTTACCTCGACCTGGCGGCAAAGAGCATCTCCTACGCCCTCAAGATCGAGCATCATGCTAAAGAGGGCATAGGCAGCATTGGCAAAGGCCTCTTTCAGGTCCTCCCCGTAGGCAGCGATGCCTACATCAGCCGTATGGTCGATAATCTCGAATCTTTTTCCCATCTCCAACACCATGCTTTAACATCATCATTATATCAGAAGGGAGTCTCACGATTTACCCGACGTTCCTCCGAGCTAAAACCCCACTTATATTGACATGGCATACTATTTCTGGTTTGATATACTGCAGAGGTGATCAAACTGAGATTCCCTTTTATCCCCAGAGAAGAAAAGTTCTTCGATCTCCTTGAAGAAAGTGCCCGCAATGTGGTGAAGGGAGCAAACCTCCTCTCCGAACTAATGAATAAATGGGAGGATGTAGAATCAAAGATTCGGCATCTCAAAGATATAGAACACGACGGGGATGAAATCACCCACCGCATCATCTCTCAACTACACGCCACTTTCGTCACCCCCATCGACCGGGAGGACATCGCACAGCTTGCCCAGTACCTGGACGATGTGCTGGATTTTATTGAGGAAGTTGCGGCTCACATGCTTATCTACGAGGTGAAGCAGCCTTCAAAAAGGGCACAGGAGCTAGCGGATATCCTGGTAAAAACTGCCTCCGAGGTTAGCGCGGCAATACCAATGCTGCGCCGCCGTAATACGCTAAACAAGATCCCCGAGCACTGCATGGAGATAAACCGGCTGGAGAATGAGGCCGATACAGTGCAGAGGGCGGCTATGGCAGAGCTCTTTCAAGGTCAACTTGACCTAGCTGGTATGATCAGGTGGATAAAATGGCGAGATATATATGACCATATGGAGAATGCTACCGACCGCTGCGAGGATATAGCTAATATCCTTGAAGGGGTCATGATAAAGCGTGCCTGAGTTTTAATTTGTTCATCCTAGTAATCGTTCTCGCCGTCGCCTTTGCCGTAATCAACGGCTTTAACGACGCCGCTAATGCCATCGCTACCCTCGTTAGCACCCGTGGTCTATCCCCCCTCCGTGCTGTAATCATGGCGGCTATCCTGAACTTTGTCGGGGCCGCTACCGGTGTCGCCGTGGCCTACACCATCGGCAAGGGAATAATTAGTCCGGAATATATCGAC
>JAVLBD010000107.1:0-4951 GCA_031581405.1 Dehalococcoidia bacterium | reverse complement strand
TGCTACATCTTCACAATCAGTGCACTAAGATATCCGGGTCCGTTCTGGTTGAAAACGCAGAATCACTCCTCCTTTCCGAACATAATAGTCTCATATTCCAGTATCCATAACCCTCCTTCCTGTCCGTTAAGTTCATGCATGGTGGTGGTATTCTATATGCCATCAGCTAAAAAGGCAATCCCTGTGTTCGAAATGCCAAAGTCAAACAAGAGAAGGACATTTTATCGATTTATCTCCGCCGTAACGCTTTTCAAATTGACAAGCCCTCGGGGGGCATGTTATATTTCCGCTGGTGTCCAGTTCCCGCTGGTGTCCAACCAAGTTTAAAGATTGCAATATATCTTCTGCCAGTGGCGCATGTTTTTTAGATTGTAATCCGATGGATTCATGAACTTAAGGAGGAGATGTAAATGATAGGGATAACATCGTACGGTGCCTATATACCCTGGCACCGGATAGACCGGCAGCAGTTTTTAAAAGCCTGGGGAGGCTTCGCTATGCCCGGGGAAAAGGCAATTGCCAGCTATGATGAAGATAGCCTGACAATGGCCGTTGAAGCAGCTATAGACTGCCTGAGGGGCATAGATTCACATACAGTTGATGGACTCTATTTTGCTACCACTACCTCTCCCTACAAGGAGAAGCAGTGCTCCGCCTTAATGGCATTGCCCCTTGATTTACGTCGTGATATCCGCACGGCTGATATAACCACTTCGTTGCGGTCGGGGACAACCGCGTTATCTCTGGCTGTGGACACTATTAAAGCTGGTACAGCAAGTAGCATCCTGGTAGCTGTAGCGGACAGCCGCATGGCCGCCCCGGGCGGTATGATGGAGCAGGGCCTGGGCGATGGCGCCGCCGCCCTTCTCTTAGGCAGTGATAATGTCATTGCGGAGATTCAGGAGAGCTACTCAATCTCTGATGAACTGGCGGGTACATGGCGGTCTGAGAGCGACACCTTTGTACGTTCGTGGGAAGACCGTATGATACTGGACGAGGGCTATTCCAAGATACTCCCCGAGGCCATATCCGGATTGATGGGGAAGTGTGGCCTCTCGCCAAAGGACCTTACGAAAGTGGTTTTTGATCCCTCCGGTGATGTGAGAAGGCATGGGAAAGCGGCGGCAGCCCTGGGGTTCGACCCCTCTCAGCTCCAGGACCCCTTCGGCCTCTTCATGAATGTGGGCATCACGGGATGCGCTATGGCCCCGATGATGCTGGTGAGCGCCCTGGAGGAGGCCAAGCCCGGGGACAAGATACTCTTTGCCGGGTTCGGAAATGGTGCTGACGCATTTCTGCTGCAGGTAACCGATGCCATAGAGAAGCTGGGAGAGCGCCGCGGGATGAGAAAGCATTTGGAGTCAAAGCATATGCTGGAAAACTACAACGATTATCTTCGCTGGCGTGACCTGGTTCCTCTGGAGATGGCGAGGAGGCCCGAGAAGCAGCACATCCGCTTATCGGCCATATGGCGGGAGAGGAGGGTCTTGATGGGCCTGTGGGGCGTCAAGTGCAGGCGCTGCGGCACCCCGCAGTACGACAACGGTGCTATGGGGACCTCACCCATACGCATCTGTGCCCAGTGCCAGGCTAAGGATGACTTTGATGACTATAACTTCGCCGGAAGGAAGGCCAAGGTCTTCAGCTTCACCCATGATCAACTGGCCCAGGTCGCTGATCCCCCCGCATCAGTCGTGCTGATAGAGTTTGAGGGCGGTGGCAGGGCTTTCTTCGATCTCACCGATCGCGATGCGGATAAGATCGATGTAGGCACTGACGTAGAGATGACTTTCAGAAAATTACAGTTAGATCGGGGCATCAGCAACTATTTCTGGAAGGCCCGGCCGATAAGGTGTTAAAGGAGATAAGAGATGACAGGGAGCATTAAAGATAGAGTTGCCATTGTAGGTATGGGCTGCACCAAATTCGGTGAGCTGTGGGATAAAGGCCCCAGCGACCTCATCGTGGACGCAGTGAGCGAGGCCTGCACCGATGCCGGTGTGGAAGCTAAGGATATCGAGGCTGCGTGGGTAGGCACCCTCTTCAGTGGAATGGGAGGTCGCTCACTCAGCGAGCCGTTGAAGCTTCAGTACATCCCGGTTACGCGGGTGGAGAACGCCTGCGGCTCCGGCCATGAAGCCATAAGGGGTGCCGCCTATGCTGTAGCCGCTGGTATTCACGATGTTTGCCTGGCCGTAGGCTTCGAGAAGCTGAAGGACGAGGGCATGAGCGGCCTGCCGGGTATGGAGAATCACACCAATACGCACTACCAATCGAGTATGCCTGGGGTCTTTGCCATCATGGCCACCAGATACTTCAATCGCTACGGTTTGAGCCCCGAAGAGGGCAAGGCCATGCTGGCCAAGATCTCGATCAAGAGCCACCATAACGGCTCGATGAATCCCAAGGCCCATTTGAGGCGGGAGCTGACCCTGGAGCAGGTGCTAAACGCCCCCATTATCTCCTGGCCGCTGGGTTTGTTCGACTGCTGTGGTGTTTCAGACGGCGCTGCCGCTGCTATCCTCACCCGCGCCGATATAGCTAAGAAGTTCCGCCCCGACCCGGTGTATATAAAGGCCATTCAGATAAGCGCCAGCCCCACATCGGGACGAATGACTTCTGGATATGACTACACCCATGTCGAGGAGACCTATCGTGCCGGTGTAGCTGCTTACAAGGAGGCAGGGATTAAGGATCCCCGCAAGGAAATTAGCATGGCCGAGGTCCACGACTGCTTCTCCATCACCGAGGCGGTTACAATGGAAGACCTCCAGTTCAGTCCCCGGGGCAGAGTGAAGGAGGACATTGAGGCAGGCACTTTCCAGCTCGACGGCGAGCTGCCGGTGCAACCCGATGGAGGTCTGAAGTGTTTTGGACACCCCATAGGTGCCTCAGGTATCAGGATGATTTATGAGCTCTACCTCCAGCTTCAGGGCAGGGCCGACAAACGTCAGATAAAGGACCCGAAGCTGGGCCTGGCTCATAACATGGGCAACGAGCCCTACGCGCCGGTCGTCAGCGTTTGTATTGCTGGGCTTTGACATTTTATCCATAACGTAAAAACTACGAAGTGGATCAAGTATCGGTATCTATTGTGTGGTGATGTACTATGTTCGACCCGCAAAAGCTAGATGAGATTAAGAAGCAGAGAGCAGAGTGGGAGAAGAAAGCCGCACAGTCTCCTGAGAGACGAGAGCATTTCGTCACTACCTCTGGATTGCCCATCGAAAGACTCTATACGTTAGAGGATACCGCCGGGCTGGACTACTCAGCGGATGTGGGCGTTCCCGGCGAATACCCCTTTGTGCGAGGCATTCACCGCACCGGTTATCGCGGGCGGCTCTGGACGATGCGTATGTTTGCCGGCTACGGTACCGCTGAGGAGTCCAACGCCCGCTTTAAATATCTCCTTGAGCACGGGGAAACGGGACTAAGCGTTGCCTTCGATATGCCCACCCTCATGGGCTACGACACCGATGCTCCACAGGCCCTGGGGGAGTTTGGTAAATGTGGTGTAGCTGTATCCTCGCTTGCCGATATGGAGGTGCTCTTTGATGGCATCCCTGTGGACCAGATAACAACCTCGATGACCATCAACAGCCCTGCCTGTGTGATCTGGGCCATGTACATAGCCGCGGCCGAGAAGCGGGGCATTCCTCTGGATAGTCTCGGAGGCACGATACAGAACGACATTCTCAAGGAATATATCGCCCAAAATGAGTATATCTTCCCCCCACACCCTTCGATGCGCCTCATTGTAGATACCTTTGAGTTCGGGACGCAGTACCTGCCCAACTGGAACACCATCAGCATTAGCGGCTATCACATTCGAGAGGCAGGGTCAACCGCCGCCCAGGAGCTGGCCTTCACCCTTGCTGATGGTCTGACCTATGTTGCAGCGGGCGTGGAGCGAGGTCTAAAGGTAGATGAGTTCGCACCCAAGCTCAGCTTCTTCTTCAATGTACACAACGACTTTTTTGAGGAGATTGCCAAGTTTCGTGCCGCTCGCCGTATCTGGGCCCGTGAGATGAAGCGACGGTTTGACGCCCACAATGAGCGCTCCCTGTGGCTTCGCTTTCATACTCAGACGGCAGGCTGTTCGCTTACAGCACAGCAACCCGAGAATAATATAGTACGCGTTACCCTTCAAGCCCTGGCTTCAGTGCTGGGAGGTACACAGTCGCTACACACCAATTCCATGGATGAAGCCTGGGCCCTCCCCGAGGAAAAGGCAGTCCTTATCGCTCTGAGGACTCAGCAGATCATCGCCCACGAGAGTGGTGTCACCTCAAGTGTCGACCCCATGGGGGGCAGCTTTATGGTAGAGGCGCTCACTAATAAAATGGAGGAGGCCTGCTATAAGTATTTCGACCGGATCGATTCCTTGGGAGGTGTTATCCCAGCAATAGAGATGGGCTTCTTCCAACGGGAGATCGCTGAGGCTGCCCACCTTTATCAGCAGGAGATAGAGAATGGGGAACGCATCGTTGTCGGTCTTAACGATTTTTTAGTCGATGAACCATTGACCATCCCTATACTGAAAATGGATGAGGATGGGGAAAAAAGGCATCTCAAGAGGCTGAATCGGGTGCGCCGTGAGCGAAGCTCCGGGGATGTAGCGGAAAGGCTTCGTGAGCTTAAGCAAGCCGCCCAGGGGACCGAGAACCTTATGCCATATATTCTGGAAGCGGTGCGCTCCTATGCCACTCTGGGCGAGATTTGCGGGGTTCTTCGTGAGGTTTTCGGCGAATACAGGTTTACCGGGGCTTCATTTTAGGTAACGATATTAGACAATACCGTCTTCTGTAACATGGGTATCCTATAAGCACTCATTATTTGGATACTGCTGAAATAGTCTCAATCAACCCCCTAATCCCCCAATCTTGGGGGACTTTTTTAAAAAGCTGGGGGAGGGACCGCCAGGTCGGCTGACACTTCGGTCCAACCTCAG
>JAVLBD010000106.1:0-5089 GCA_031581405.1 Dehalococcoidia bacterium | reverse complement strand
CGCCATACCGTATCAGTGTGCCTGGGTACAGCCTGCCATGTACGCGGCGCTCCCCGTCTTCTGGACCGGGTTACGGATACGCTAAATATATATCCAGGGGAAACCAGCGCGGACCATAAGTTTACCCTAAAAACGGTAAATTGCCTTGGTTGTTGCGCCCTGGGACCGGTGATGGTAGTTGATGGTGAATACTACGGCAAACCATCCGCGAAAGAAATTGAAAAGGTAATCGCAAACTGCGATTAGGAGGAGTCATTGTGCGATTAAAATCGCCTGCTGACTTACAGAGAAAAAGGCAAAAAATAATTTCCCTAAGAGACTCCAGCAGACATTGCGTTACTATCTGCTCGGGCACGGCTTGCCATGCCTACGCTAGCGAAAAGACTGCATTAGCCTTTGATGAAGAGATTAAAAGTAGTGGCCTCAAAGGTAAGGTGGATATCAGGCGCACCGGATGCCATGGTTTTTGTGAGCGGGGACCTATAGTCGTTATCTTCCCGGAGGAGATCTGTTATCTTGGAGTAAAGCCGGACGATGTCTCGGAGATAGTATCCACAACACTGATGGGGAAAGGGTTGGTTGACCGACTACTATACAAGGATGGTAATGGTGAAAAGGTGGTTCATGAGGGTGATATACCATTTTACAAACATCAGACGCGGATTGTATTTGGAAACAACCGGCTAATCGACCCCAAGAACATCGACGATTATATTGCACTGGGCGGTTATTCTGCCCTGACAAAGGCCCTCTTCGAAATGAGCCCCGATGATGTGATGCAAACGGTAAAAAGGGCGAATCTGAGGGGTAGGGGGGGTGGTGGTTTCCCCGCCGGTATAAAATGGGAGACCACCCGTAACGCGCCAGGCGAAACAAAGTATGTCATTGTCAATGCCGATGAAGGTGATCCCGGTGCCTATATGGACCGAAGCCTGCTTGAGGGCAATCCCCATAGTGTACTGGAAGGTCTCATCATTGGCGCCTACGCTATTGGTTCTCATAATGGCTATGTATATGTGCGCCAGGAGTACCCCCTGGCAATAGAGAATCTCTCTATTGCCCTGAACCAGGCGCGGGAATATGGTCTCCTGGGTGAAAATATTCTAGGCTCAAGATTCAATTTCGATGTCACAGTGCATCGCGGAGCCGGAGCCTTCGTATCTGGTGAATCCAGTGCCTTGATGAATGCCATTGAGGGGAAGGTAGGGGAGCCACGGCCAAAGTATACCCGCACCGCGGTGAGCGGGATCGGGGACAAACCAAGCAACCTCAATAATGTAGAGACTTGGGCTAATGTACCCCTGATAATAAGCCGGGGTGCTGATTGGTTTGCCAGCATTGGCACAGAGGGGAGCAGGGGTACCAAGATTTTTTCACTGGTGGGCAAGGTGAACAATACAGGGCTGGTGGAAGTGCCCATGGGGATGACGCTACGGGAAATAATATATGACATCGGTGGTGGAATTCGTCACGGAAAGAAATTCAAGGTGGTTCAGACTGGTGGACCGTCGGGAGGGTGCATACCTGAAAGCCTTTTAGATATCCCGGTGGATTTCGATGAGCTTGCCAAAGTGGGCTCAATGATGGGTTCCGGCGGCATGATCGTAATGGATGAAGATGATTGTATGGTGGATGTGGCGAGGTATTTCCTAACTTTTCTAACTGAGGAGTCCTGCGGCAAGTGTATTCCCTGCCGTGAAGGGATAAGGCAAATGCTCGCTATATTGGATAGGATTTGTGAAGGTGAGGGCAAGGAAGGCGACATCGTGATGCTGGAGGAGCTATCCGAGGTGGTCCAGGACGCATCTCTTTGTGCCCTTGGTACAACAGCTCCCAACCCCGTGCTGAGCACTATCCGGTACTTCAAGGATGAGTATGAAGCTCATATCAGGGAGAGGCGTTGCCCTGCCGGTGTCTGTAAAGCGCTTGTCTCATACTATATCAATCCGGAGCAGTGCCAGGCCTGCCAGATCTGCCTTCGCGAATGCCCGGTGGGGGCTATCACGGGAGGTAAGAACATCGTGCATGTTATTGAACAGGATCAGTGCACCAAATGCGGGACATGCCTCGATGTCTGCCCACCACGTTTCGCTGCGGTAGAGAAACTTTCCGGCCGGCCAGTTCCGGCAGCGCCTCCTCAAGGAACTAAAGTTAAGCGTGTAAAAAAGGCGCAGCAATGAAAAAATTACAAAAAGTCACTTTAACCATTAACGATAGTGAGGTCATAGCGAAGGAGGGTATGACTATCCTCGAAGTGGCCCGCGATGCGGGGATATATATTCCTACACTTTGCTACCATGAGAAACTGGCTCCTTACGGCGCCTGCCGCATCTGCACAGTGGAGCTATCCCGAAAAGGCAGAAGCAGGCTGGTAACCTCCTGTGTCTATACGGTAGAAGAGGGCTTAATAGTAAAAACAGAATCCCCAAAAGTCATCAAGATTCGCAAGATGCTCCTGGAGCTAATGCTAGCCTCTTCTCCGGCGAAGGCAATACAAGAACTGGCCCGCCAATACGGGATAGAGAAACGCAGGTTTGAGGCAGAGAAGACCAATTGCATCCTTTGCGGCCTGTGTGTACGCTACTGTAGTGAGATCAAGCAGGCGAATGCTATTGGATTTGTGGGAAGAGGCACCGAGCGGCGGGTCGTATTCCATCCGGAGATCGCTTCCACAGTATGTGCTAGCTGTCGAGAGTGTTTCAGCCTGTGTCCAACAGGTAAACTCCCCTCGGAAACCGACGGTGTCTGCTTCGACGATCTAACCGTCGATGATTTTCTCAAGACGCAACAGTCCCCCGCGTAGAAAGACAGGCAAGGTAATCATATAAGTGCCATTATCTATTCTTCATTATGGTATTCGCCAGAGACTTGAGGAACGGGAGGAGTACTTATCTCCTTATGCCGCAAAGAGCCGTCTGTCCAGGGGCAGGCAGCATGATGAGGAACCGTGTCCAATGCGGACGGAGTTTCAGCGCGACCGCGATCGCATTATCCATTGCAAGGCATTCCGCCGCCTGAAGCACAAGACACAGGTATTTGTCGCACCTCTGGGTGATCACTATGTTACCAGGCTTACTCATACTCTAGAGGTATCGCAGATCGCCCGCTCTATCACTCGTGCCTTAAACCTTAACGAGGATCTCGCAGAGGCCATTTCCCTTGGCCACGATCTTGGTCATACCCCATTCGGTCATGTGGGCGAAGATATGCTGGATAATCTTTATCCCGAAGGGTTCCGGCATAACGAGCAAAGCCTGAGGGTTGTAGATCTCCTGGAAAGGGATGGGCAGGGACTCAATCTGACTTGGGAGGTGCGGGATGGCATACTGAAGCACTCCAAGAGCGGAGCAGACATCCTTAGTGAGGAATGGGGATCAGTGGATACGCTTGAGGGTGAGGTTTGCAAGATTGCGGATATCGTCGCTTATATCAACCATGACATCGGCGATGCAGTGAGGGCAGGCATTATCAGCGAGGATGTCCTTCCCCGTCAGGCGGTAGATGTTCTGGGGAGTTCTCATTCAGAGAGAATAAACACCCTGGTATCGGATGTCATCAACTTCTCATGGGCTGCAACCGGGGCAGAGGGTGGAAAGCCGCGCATTGGCATGAGCCCCGTGACCCGGAAGGCAGCAAATACACTACGCCGGTTCCTTTTTGAAAAGGTGTATAATATAACTAGGGGCGAGGGAGAGCGAGCAAGGGAGACGGTGCGCCTTCTTTACCAGCACTTAATCGATCACGATACGGAGTTGCCCGATGAATACAACCTTCGCAACGAGAGTGTGACACGGAGAGTGGTGGACTATATTGCCGGGATGACCGATAACTACGCCTTAAGAATGGCAGAAGAGCTTAGCACGCCTGGTAAATGATCGAAAGGCCACTATCATTACTAGACACCATTTCATTGGTTAAATAAATGAGCGTTATAGATGAAATAAAAGAGAGATTGAACATCGTGGATGTCGTCTCAGACTATGTCACCCTGCAGAAATCGGGGCGCAATTTCAAGGCGGCATGCCCTTTTCATACCGAGAAGGACCCCTCGTTTTTCGTTTTCCCGGAGCGTGGGACCTGGCACTGCTTTGGCAGTTGTGGTACAGGCGGCGATATATTTTCATTTGTAATGAAACAGGAAAATATAGACTTCGGGGCGTCTCTCAGGCTCCTGGCAGAGCGGGTTGGGGTAACCCTGGTGCCAAAGCAAAAAGAAAAGGCTGCGGACAGGGAGACGGAAAGGCTCTATCTAATAAACGAGGCTGCCGCTCACTATTATCATCATGTGTTACTCAATTCCAAAGCGGCTGATACAGCGAGAGTCTATCTAAGCAAGCGGGGCATCTCTAAGGAAACGATGGTTAGTTTCGAGCTTGGATTCAGCCCCAATAGGTGGGATGCTTTGTGCCAGCATCTCGAGGGGAGAGGCTACAAGAGGGATGAGCTGGTGCGTGCAGGCGTGATTATTGCCAAGGAGGATGGAGGGAACCGGGATCTATTTCGAAACCGGCTGATGATTCCCATAAGGAACGAGGAGGGGAAAATAGTTGGTTTTGGTGCCCGCGTACTCGACGACACCATGCCCAAATACCTTAACTCCCCCCAGACGGCGATCTTCGACAAGAGTGGTCTGCTTTACGGGATCGACCGCGCGAAGGGGGCGATAAGGGAGCAGGACATGGCCATTATCGTAGAAGGCTATATGGATGTGCTTGCTGCTCACCAATATGGCATAGCTAATGTGGTAGCTCCCATGGGCACCTCACTTACTCACAGACAAGTTGATATCATCAAGCGGCTGACAAGAAATATTGCCATGGCACTAGATGCCGATGCCGCAGGAAAACAGGCGACACGTCGGGGACTGGAAGTGGCAAGGCAGTCATTAAGTAAGCAGAAGGACTATAGAGAGAGGGATTGGATGGGTGCCACATCCAAGGTGGATGGGAATCTGAAGGTTATTCTACTGCCTCGGGGAAAGGACCCCGATGAGGTGATCATGGAGGGTCCTGAGGCGTGGCATGGGCTCGTTGAACAGGCATTATCCGAGATGGATTACTACTTTGACGCAGTTATCTCACAAGTAGAT
>JAVLBD010000105.1:0-5151 GCA_031581405.1 Dehalococcoidia bacterium | reverse complement strand
CTGGTATCTCGATGAACTTAGGCGGCTCAAGGCAGAGATAGAAGCTCATTTCGGGTTGGCCATAACGGAGGAAAAGCTGGAAGAGGCCATCACTCTGCACAATGCCACCAGGGAGCGTATTCGCAGCCTCTATGACATGCGCAAAAAAGATGCGCCGCCGATTACCGGGGAAGAGGCGCTAACCATCACTACAGCGGCCCATCTCATGCCCCGGGATCAATTCAATACCTTAATGGACGATTTGCTGGTTGATTTAACGAACACGAAAGGTACCAAAGGCTACAGGGCTCGAGTCATCATTACCGGCAGCGAGCTGGATAACCCTGAATACATTGCAGGCATAGAACAGCAAGGGGCCTTATCGGTTGCAGAAGTCGTCTGTTTTGGACAGCGATCCTTCGGGGAGTCAATTGAATCCGGGGTGGATGATCCACTGGAGCGAATAGCCCGACACAAGTTCTTTCAGGTGCCTTGCGCCCGAATGGTGGAGTGCTTCGATGACCAGGTCGCTGCACTGAAAGATACGGTACGGGAGTTTAATGCTGACGGTATCATTTTCCAGCGGATGAAGTTTTGCGATCCCTGGGCGGGGGATGGGCACAACCTTTACTGGAGGATGAAGGAAGAAGGCATCCCATTCTTAGGCCTGGAAAGGGAGTATCAGGTTCCAGCCTCCGGGCAGGTCAAAACCCGTGTACAGGCCTTCCTGGAACAGATGGGCAAGTGACCTCGCTGCAGAAAATAATCGGAAGGGGGAGAATACGGTGATATTGGGAAAAGAGCGACAGAAGGACTGGGAGATCGTCTACGAAGGGGCAACCGGTTTAATCGATCTGTACCAGGAGGACCCTGAATCCAAGGGCATGAACGCGATAGTTGGGGGTTTCCGTGTGCTCATGGACGGTATGTTTGCAGCGATAGACGAGGGAAGGCCCGTTGTGTGGCATAACTGTGGGTGTTCGCCGGAGCTGATCAGGGGGCTGGAAGGCGTCCAGACTGTGCCGATCGAGCTATTGACCGTGTTACAGAATCTGGTGGGGGAGGTGGACTATACGATAGCTCTGATCGATGAGGCGGAGGCGCATGGGGTGGCTCCGGAGGTCTGTTCCATAGATAAGGCGGCCGTCGGTACTGTCCTCAATAATCTTTACCCCGAGCCGGCCTGCATGCTGTACCATAACACGCCCTGCGATTCTCAGATCGCAGCTATCAAGAGCCTCACCGAGCTTACGAGAAAGCCTATGCGCCTCATGGACGTTCCCTACCTCTCTGGCAATCGTGAGGTGCAATATCTGGCGAAGCAGTTGCGGGAGGCTATTCCGTTCCTCGAGGAGCATACGGGCATAAAGTTTAGCTGGGAGAGATTTCGCGAAGTATGTGAGGAGTCAAACCGCACTGCAGAGTATCTGCGTGACTGGAATGAGCTTCGGCGGCACACACCCTGCCCACAGGTGAGCAAACTCGTAGCCCTTAACACCGCCCTGCTGGTTGCCTTTTCCGGGGATCCCGAAGGCACCGCCATAGCCAAAGCGTTTCGTGATGAGGCCAAGGAACGTATTGAGAGGGGAGAGAGCGCAATTGAGGGAGGAGAGCTCTATCGTGCAATTTGGTATCAAGACCCGGTGTGGTTTGACCTGCAGTTTTATGACTGGATGGAAAGCGAGCTCAAGCTGGTTATCCCCATGGACCTTTTCGGCTATTATGCCCCTGAGGCGCTTATCGATACTTCGACCCCAGAATCCATGCTGGAGGGCCTGGCGCGTAAAGACCTGAGGGTGCTGCCTATGTCCAGACAATTTAAGGGTCCTATAGACTACTATATCGACGACTACCTGCGGATGTGTACCGACTATAATGTAGACTTCGCTATCTTTGCGGGTCACGTCGCCTGCAAGCATGGCCTTGGGGGCATTGGCCTATTTCGGGAAGCCTCCCGGGAAGCGGACATCCCTCTCCTCTACTTTGAATTTGATATGTTTGACCCCAGGGTCACTTCGGTGGATACGATCCAGGATGAAATAACACATTTTATTGAAGATGTGGTCAAGCCCCGGAAGGAGGCGGTGTGAAGAACGGGTTGATCACTGCCGGCATAGATATAGGCTCTACTACCAGTAAAGCGGCGCTGTGGATCGATGATCACCTGGGGTCTCATATCATCGGCCCCAGCACAACGAATCCCCGTGCGACGGCACGTGAATGCTATGAGAAAGTTCTTCAGGATGCCGGACTGCAGGACGATGACGTTGCCTATATTGTAGGTACAGGCTATGGTCGGGCCAAGGTATCTTTCGCGCATGAGAACATATCCGAGCTTTCGGCTCACGGCAGAGGCGCCAAGACCTTGCTGCCATCAGCGCGCACCGTCATTGATATTGGCGGACAGGATACCAAGGTGGTGCTTCTGGATGCCGGCGGGCAGATGCTGGAATACGTCATGAACGACAAATGCGCTGCGGGAACCGGCCGTTTCCTGGACTTTATCGCGCGCACCCTGGGCATTAGTGTAGAGGACCTGGAGAAACTACATGCGAGTGGCAATTACGAGCCGGTTAGGCTCAGCAGCATGTGCAGCGTGTTCATTGAGTCGGAGGTCATCAACCTGGTCAACGATGAGGTTCCCCTGCCATTCATCGTCCAGGGGTTACATCAATCCATCGCCAGTCGTGTCGCTGCCCTGGTCAAGAGGGTGGGTATGGTAGAGGATGTGGTCATTACCGGGGGAGTGGCCAAGAACGCTGGTGTGGTGGATGCTCTGCAGCGAAATCTACGGGTCACCCTCAAGACATTCCCCGACGGCGTTGATCCCCAGATGATGGGAGGCATCGGAGCCGCTGTCATAGCAGGAGAGAAATATATCAAGCAAAATGGGTAGATAAGTATCACTAGCTTTTAAGGAGAGAAAGGAGGATGATATGCCCTATTTCAAGGATTCCGAGGAATGCGATAAGATTCTGGGCGGCTTCTTTCGTCAAATGGCGGAGGAAGTGAAGAAGGGAGATGAAGAGATCGTTGAAATACAGAATAAGCTGGCAGAGATCGGCCTGATCGTAAAATTCGTCTGGCGTGATCCTGTGCTGACCCTCACACTGGACTTCACCCAAGATCCCTTCATTGTCCATGTCAATGATGATGAAATCAACCCTACGGCCACATTCACCCTAACCGCAGACAATGGACATAAGTTCTGGCATGGCCAGATTAACCTGGCCAAGGCTTTAACCACAAAAACCATTGTGGCGCGAGGCCCTATCCCCAAAATCCTAAAGCTGTTGCCTGTGATCAAACCGCTCTATATCAGATATCCAGCCTATCTGAAGGAAAAGGGACGCGCCGATCTGGTGTTAAGCGAATGATTCATGAATCCATTTGATCCATATTTACAACTAATCAGGAATTACAGTAAGGATCTGGAGAAAAAGGGCAGGAGAGTGCGGGTCTGGTTTGACGATCCGCTCGGCAGATGGGTAAAACCAAGCCAGGCCGCGTCTCCCCTCATCTTGAAAGAGAACACGGCGGTTGAGTTGGGAGGTCCCCAAACAGCCGGCTCCACCTTTATGATCTGGACTAATAATGTCTCGCTCATATCCGATGGACAGATAATGCTGGTGGGTCCGGACTTTGGTGAAGCAACTGGAGGAACTCTGCCATTCGGACAGGTTACGCTGGTTGGTGGTCCGGCCATCAGTAAGGAGATTCAGTCACGTCTGGAAAGAGAGCACTATGCTGCCGAACGCATCCCCGGGTATATGGTACGTAGCACAGGTGGACGAATCTGGTCACGTGTGAGCTTTCAAGCCCTGGATAACGGGCTTTCCTTGCGTTCATTAGGAGCTACCATTATCACTCATCTTCGTGACAAGCTGCCGGCTGTAACCACAGCAGAGATCATATTTATTACTTCATCTATTGACGATGTGCAGAATCTCGAAAGAATCGGGGCTCAGGTGAGAAAACTATCGCACGATCTTCGTCGAAAGCGCCTTAGAGAGACAGCCGACGGGCAGTATATATGTGAAAGCGAGATTTCGTGTGAGGCCTGTACCGACAACGAGGTATGTTCAGAAATACGTGAGATAGTGGTCATTCGAAAGAAGGTCAATCAGTCAACGTCTCTGTCATAGGTAGTTAAACCATTCCACGCTTACAGAAAAAGAGGTGCCCCAATTATATCGGGGTTGGGGATTGAGTGAGCCTCTTTCAGCAGTCTCTAATTATGTAAGGAAGCTTAACTAAAATGTAGATAATGGATATTGACGTATTCTATGAATAATGCCACTATGTATATCTACAGCTCTATTGACAGCTTATCTCGTATAATGTATTATAGGCTACTTATCACTTTTTGGAACCTAGAGCTAGGAAGTAGAATGCAATGAAGAATAATAACAATCATCGGAATGGTTTCAGATTTGGCACTCACATGCTGGAGGTTCTTCAAGAATACGCTGCCCTATCCTATAACGGCGGAACGTACAAGATAGTTCTGGTTAAAACAGATGAGCACCAGAAGTACATATCCATCAAGCTTTTCAATAAAGATGGAAGTTTCGTGAGGCAATTCCTCATGGAGCCCGAGATAGCAGGGAAGATAGGTAACGAGCTCTGCTCCCTCTATATACGGAGTGAGCAGAAATAATCCCCCCTTTTCCTCGCCAGACGTCGCATACTATATAAGTCTACCATGATCTGGCTGTTGGCACTACACAATGGGTATTTGGGATAATTGGTCAAAGATCCTAATTGTGAGTACTAGGAAATTAGCATCGGAAGCTGTCAATAACACTACTAGAAGCACAGAACCCCTTTTCGATAAACCTTCTCGGTTGAAGAAAAGTATGAGCTAAACTACCCAGTCAGGCAAATTATCGAGGGCTACCCAATGGTGGGTGGCCTTCTATCTTACCAGCACCTTCTCACATTATTGCTATTTTATAGCCATATCCCGCACACGTACCCGGCCAGCTACTTCCGTCAAAGGTGAATTGACGATGCGAACCAGCTCACTGACGTGAGTCTGTTAGCCTGTTCCGAACCCTATTTCGTTGATGGATTGACTTATTACATACATTCCCCACAGCAATCGTCAAGCTTTCCCTACATACAAGTAATGCTTTTTGCTGCTATATTGAAAATGATTAATATCTCTCG
>JAVLBD010000104.1:0-5178 GCA_031581405.1 Dehalococcoidia bacterium | reverse complement strand
CATGAAAATACGAATAGCCAGTCAGCTATATATTACCAGCAGGGTTATAGCGCTGGACATACCGAGGGACGAGTTAATGCAATATGCGATTGTCAATACGAAAAAGAACTAATATCTCTTGATGAATATGAAGATTGCATTCCTGATAATACAAGTGGAATGAATAAATCCGTAAGCTATAACGAAGGCCATTCTGAGGGGTATATTGATGGATTCGCTTCATACTCTTGTAATTAACAGCAGCGACCAAGCACTTCAAGCCATCTAAGAATTGAAAGTGGAGGGTAGCCCCTCACTTCCGTGTAAACACCTTGATCAGAAGTTAATGGGTTTGTATTGTGTCCTGCTTTTACAAGATAGGGCATTTTCATCTTTCGTAAACTTAGACTCCGGCATAACGCCCGCATTTAAAACCTTCACCCAGTTCGCACCATACACAGCTGCCCGCCGTTTCATCTGCTCTTATAAGCTGCGATTCACAGTTTCCGCAGAGGTATTCCTCTCCAGATTTCATGGGTCCATCACATGGAGTAATGGTCATAGGACAAATCTGGATACAGTAATCACATTCCTTGCAGAAATCGGGACGGACGCCGAACGGGCGGTCCACGTGGCGGTCTTTGCCCCGTCCGACAAAGCCAATGGCTCTGGCCTGCCACAGTTCCGTGCATGCGCGAACGCAGCGTCCACACAAAACACAGTCACTGTTCCTAAAAGGATAACGCACTTCCTTTACCCCACAACGAACTGCGATATCCTGGATAGCGCGAGAATTCGGTGCCTGAGCAACAAGTAACTCAGCAATGTTACGACGAAGTTTCCTGATTTTTTCCGTGTTGCTCCTGATCGCTAAGCCCTCTTGCACGTTAAGTGTGCAGGAAGTAGTTACTTTTGATCGGCCATTTACGACATGCTCGACAATACAAAGCCGGCAACCACCAAAGTCCGAAAGAGTCGGGACATGGCACAGATGGGGGATACAGATGCCGTATTCGATAGCAACGTCAAGTACGCTTGTCCCCTTAGGAGCCCGAATATCGGCACCGTCAATGTTAACGTTTACATAATGTAGCATACTACACCTCGTTAATTAACTTGAATTGCCTCAAACTTACAATCACTCCGGCAAATCCCGCATTTCTGGCACTGCTCGAGATCAATTACATGCAGTTCTTTTTTCTTGCCGCTGATTGCACTGTGTATGCACCCCCGCTTACAGACTCCACAGCCGTTACATTTCTCTGGATCAATGGAATACTCGATAAGAGCCGTGCATACGCCAGCAATACATTTTTTCCTTTCGATGTGCGCTTCGTATTCCTCGCGGAAATAGCGCAACGTAGAGAGTACGGGATTTGCTGCGGTCTTGCCCAGTCCACAAAGGGCTGTTTGAGTGACCGTGTCAGCTAACTCCTCAAGGAGGTCGAGCTGTTCGGGGACTCCGCGACCTTCAGTGATATCAGTGATGATCTCGAGCATGCGATCGATTCCCAAACGGCAGGGAACGCACTTGCCGCACGACTCGTCCTGTAGGAAGGTGAGGAAGTATTTGGCCACGTCTACCATACAAGAGTCTTCGTCCATTACCACCATTCCACCTGAGCCTATCATCGAGCCCGCATCGTATAGAACGTCGAAGTCCACTGGTAGGTCGAATTTATCAACGGGCAGGCAACCGCCGGAAGGGCCGCCGGTCTGGACCGCCTTAATAGCTCTGCCATTAGTGGCACCTCCGCCGATATCGAACACTATAGTTCGTATGGACGTACCCATGGCCACTTCGACAAGCCCGGTGTTTTTAATGCGACCGGTGAGAGCAAGAATTTTTGTTCCTTTACTCCCTTTTGTTCCTTTTGAAGCGAAGCGTTTTGCGCCGTTCTGTATTATGGAGGGGACATTAGCCCATGTTTCGACATTGTTTAGTGTTGTCGGTTTATTCCAAAGGCCGTCAACTACGGTATGTATATCCTTGGGGCGTGGTTCACCTACTTTGCCCTCCAGCGAGGCCATGAGTGCAGACGATTCCCCGCAGACGAATGCTCCACCACCCCTTGCAACGTCAACGTCGAATGAAAATGAAGATCCCAATATGTCATCACCGAGGAGCCCGAGCTTTCTGGCCTGTTGCACGGCTATCCGCGCATGCTTTACCGCCAGAGGATATTCATTACGAACATAGATATAGCCCTTTGTGGCACCAATGGCGTAAGCGCCGATTAGCATACCCTCCAAGATCAGATTTGGGTTGCCTTCTAACAGGCAACGGTCCATATACGCACCGGGGTCGCCTTCATCCGCATTGCAGATGACATATTTTTCATCACCCGGGGCTTCACGACACTCCTTCCATTTGCGCCCGGTGGGGAAACCGCCTCCACCCCGGCCCCTCAAACCAGATAGCTTGATTTCCTGTATGATTTCCTCAGGAGCAAAGATATCGATAGCTTTAGCTAGCGCCGAATAACCACCGATAGCAATGTAATCTTCTATTGAGCATGGATCGATTTCTCGGTTCTGGAACAACAATTGGCGGTCCTGTGCGCTGTAGAAAGGAATTCCCGACTCGGTATGGATTTTTCTCCCAGAGACCGGGTCAGTGTAAAGCAACCGTTCGATGCCCTCACCCTCGTGGAGAGTTTTAAAAACAATCTCGTGAGCATCGTCAGGCGACACATGACAGTAAAAGATGTTTCCTGGTTCTATGACAGCTATAGGGCCTTGCTCGCAGAAACCATGACATCCTGTTATACGTAACTGGACTATAGAATCCATACTTTGCATGAGCAATTCTTTGTTTACCGCATCGATGACTTCTCGTGATCGTGATGCCTTACATCCTGTACCACCACATAGGATAATTGTTTTATTTACATTTCGCCTGTTATGGAGAAACTCCTTTCTTAAAGCCCCCAAATCTTCTTTAGTGCTGAGCTGCAGCATTCTTGGCCTCCTCCCTTGCTTCACGGTTAAGCGAATCGATCAATTTCCGAAGCTTCCCGGGAGTCATGTGGTGATAGGATGATCCATTTTCAGATACGATGGGTCCCAAGGCGCATGCTCCCAGACAGTTGACGTGTTCAACGGAAAAGAGGCCGTCCTCTGTTACCTCGCCGGGTTTGACACCGAGCTGACCGACGGCCTGGTCCAGAAGAAGTCTTGCACCACGTACATGACAAGCGGTGCCCGTGCACATAGTGATCACGTTTTTCCCACTCGGTTTAAGTCTAAAGGCCTTGTAGAAGGAGGCCACCCGATAGACCTCAATGATGGGTACGCCCAGATTTTCAGATATGTACCTCATGGCCTCCTCAGATATATATCCACAATATTCTTGTACGTCGTGCAGTACTTCAATGAGCTGATGGGGCTGGCTACTGCGTCCCCTCAATATTGAGTCGAGCTGTAACGATTCCATGGGAAACCTCCTATTTTTAAATCTGAACCATATATATTTACTGTTTGACAATATAAATTGTATGGGGTAATCTAACTGTTGAAAATACGGAATTAATACGGTTATAGTGCATATAAATAATGGGTAATAATTATATTTATATTTTACCTATATAATGCCTATAACAAATAGGCAAATAGGAGGACGGCGCATGGTTAAAAAGGTTTCATCAAACGTGAATAACAATGATAATAGATTACCCAATACAGAAGTGATCCCGCTTTGGCGGATTCCATTTAATGACGAGACCGAGTATTCAAATGTAGAAAGCGCACTCCGCGAGCGCATCAAGGAGTTGAACTGTCTATATGGTGTATCGCAGTTGGCCGAGCGTCATTTTAACTCGCTCGACAATCTGTTGGAAGAATTAGTCAACTTTTTGCCCCATTCATGGCAGTATCCAGATATTACGTGCGTAAGGATTGTCTTCAACGAAAAAACATACAAGAGCCTGGGATTCAAAGTTACAGAATGGCGGCAGTCTTCACGGATTTATGTTTACAGTGAACCGGTAGGTGAAGTGGCCATATTCTACTTAGAAGAATGTCCGCCTGCTGAGGAGGGCCCCTTCCTTAGGGAGGAACGTGCTCTACTGGATGCGTTGGCGGACCAAATCGGAAATATCGCGACACGGATTTCTGCTGAATTGGAATTGCAGAAGATCAACAAGCAACTGAGTCTGGAACGGAAGGCCTTGCAGGAATCGAATACATCCCTTCGAACAGTTTTAACTAGGATCGAGGAAGAAAAACAGGAAATTCATAGGAATATAAAAACGAACGTCGATAAAATTCTGATGCCCATTTTACACGCCTTTACTTTGGAACTACCTCAAACGCACAGTAAATATATTGAGATGCTTAAGACCAACCTGGAGGAGATCACGTCACCGTTTATCAGACATTTATCGAGTTCATACCATTCGCTGACACCAGCGGAAATCGCTATCTGCAACATGATTCAGAATGACTTGCGAACCAAGGAAATAGCCCAGATTAGAGGGGTATCCACAGCCACTATTAACCGGCACCGGGAAAATATACGGCGAAAGCTCAAGATAACCAACAGCGATGTAAATCTTGCAACGTACTTACAATCGAGCATGTGGGAGAAAATCTAGATGGATTTACAAATTCCATAAAAGCCGCGTCTGTCGCACGATGAAGTATCAATCGTCAGCATTAATGCGACACTTACATCGGAAGTTATAGAGTCAGGGCTCTCCGGCGAATCAATCAACATAGCGCTGCCGAAGCCGCAAGCCCCGGGGCGAAGCCCCATCGGGCAAGGCAAGGCAAGGCTACGCTGGCGGCATCAGCGAGATAGGCTTTCAATGCTTTGAGTAATAACAGAGGGGGCCACCCATTATCGGATGGCCCCCAATTCCAGCGCAGATGCACTCCGTATTGATCCAAGTCTAGCATTTTACTTGGACCGATTGGTGGAGCCAGGGCAACCACTTCAATGCTGTCTACATCAACTCTAGGACTCCAGTTTGCCCATTGTTTCTTTGACAAGAGTTGATGTACGCTCGGGATACTCTAACGGGAAAAGGTGACTCCCACCTTCAAACCGTATTAGAGATAACGCCTGTTTCTTGGCAAACTTATTCACACTGCGGAGTGAAACATATGAATGCTCTCCAACAACCACGGATCCCGGAACACTTATTGCCGTAAGAAAATTAAGGTTATGGGGTGCGGTTTTAATGATGTCCATTTCAA
>JAVLBD010000103.1:0-5194 GCA_031581405.1 Dehalococcoidia bacterium | reverse complement strand
GCTAACCGAGGTGACCTATGAACCGCTGCCCGAAGCGGAGCCCGGTTTTATTAGCAGTGAGGCCTCCCAAATACTGCATGAGAGGCTCGCAGACTATGATGTCCTTCTCATGGGGTGTGGACTGAGCCAGCACCCTTCGGTGATGGAATTTGTAAGAGATTCCTTGCTTGAGATGCCACCTTCCCTTGCTCCATTACTTGTTCTCGATGCCGATGTTCTAAATGCACTGGCGCAAACCCCACAGTGGTGGCAGAGGATAGATCAAGACGCCATACTTACTCCCCACCCCGGAGAAATGGCGAGGCTCAGCGGGTTATCCGTAGAGGATACCGAGCGAGAGCGATTAAAACTAGCACGGGAGCATGCTGCATTGTGGAAAAAGACGGTGATACTCAAGGGAGCCCCCACAGTGATAGTATCGCCCGATGGTTCAGCACGGATGAGTGCTTTGGTAAACCCCGGTCTCGCCTCAGCGGGCACTGGGGATGTGCTCTCAGGTGCCATTGCTGGACTTTTAGCTCAGGGGCTTTCCTACTATGATGCTGCTACCTGCGGCGTATATCTCCATGGGCTTGCCGGTGAAATGGTGCGTATAGAGCTTGGTGATGCCGGGATGGTTGCAAGTGATCTGCTACCGGCTTTACCCAGGACAATAAAGAAAATCAAGGAAGGCTAAAATGTTACTGGCCATAGATATAGGAAACACTAATATTGCCATCGGGGTCTTTGAAGGGGAGACGCTACGCGCTACCTGGGACGTGGCCACTGATATTCATAAAACAGCAGATGAGTATGCTGTGCTGCTATTGAACCTTTTACCGAGAGAGGAGCTTGCACCCTCCGACATTTGTCATGTGAGCATTGCATGCGTGGTACCCCCGCTTCTCACCATTTTTGAGCAGCTCAGCCACCGTTACTTCGATATCTCTCCGCTCATTGTCGGTCCGGGTGTGAAGACTGGAGTGCGTATAAGTACCGACAATCCTCGTGAAGTGGGTGCCGACCGTATAGTGAATGCAGCCGCAGCACACCATCTCTATGGCGGGCCGCTCATCGTGATCGATTTTGGTACTGCCACTACGTTTGATGCGATATCCAAAGAGGGAGATTACCTCGGCGGTGCCATCGCCCCCGGGATCGGCATCGCGGCAGAGGCGCTCTTCGAACGAGCATCGAAACTACCCCGGGTGGAGTTGGTTCCTCCACAGTATGCTATTGGTAAAAATAGCGTAACCGCTATGCAATCGGGGATCATTTTCGGCTATGTAGGGCTTATCGAAAGCCTGGTCACTCGCTTTCAACGGGAACTGGGGGGCAAGGTGCAAGTGATAGCCACCGGCGGTCTCGCTAACACAATCGCTAAGGAAACGAAGGTGGTGGATGGAGTGGACATGCACTTGACCCTCATTGGGCTACGATTGATTCACGAGCTGAATCCATAGGAGAAGATATGGTCAGAGATAAAAAGATAGTCTTGGGTGTCACGGGCAGTGTCGCCGTCTATAAAGCGGTGGAGTTGGCAAGCAAGCTTACCCAGGAAGGGGCGAAGGTCGATGTGGTCATGACCAGGTCAGCCCAGGAGTTTGTCACCCCTCTTACATTCCGCAGCGTTACCCAACGGCCGGTTGTTACTGAAATGTTCGATCTGGAATCCGAGTTCAGTATCGAGCATGTCTCTCTGGCGGAACGAGCCGATCTGGTGGTTATTGCCCCGGCGACAGCAAACACCATTGCCAAGCTGGCAACAGGCATCGCCGATGATATCCTCAGTTGTACCGTGCTCGCCACCCAGGCCCCGGTGATCGTTGCTCCGGCGATGAACGTGAATATGTGGGAGAACCGGGCTACACAGGAGAATATCGCCAGGCTTAAAGAGAGGGGATTTAGATTTGTCGGCCCCGTCTATGGCCGATTAGCCTCTGGTGCCATGGGTTTGGGTCGCTTTACGGAGATCCACGACATTCTGGGCGCGATTCACCTGGTACTGGGCCAAGACGGTGATCTGGCAGGACACAAAATCGTGGTTAGCGCGGGAGGTACACAGGAACCCATAGACCCGGCACGCCATATCAGCAATCGCTCCTCAGGAAGGATGGGCTATGCCCTGGCTGAAGCAGCCAGTGACCGCGGGGCCGAAGTGATTCTTGTGAGCGGCCCGACGGCCCTTACTGCCCCGGGTGGTGTAGCAGTGATTTATGTTCAAACAACGCTTCAGATGCGCGATGCCATCGCTGATGCGATCCGAGGGGCCGATGCACTCATTATGGCAGCTGCTCCCGCCGACTATCGCCCGGCAACCAGGGCCGATAAAAAGATTAAGAAGGGAGCTAAGACCCTCACCCTGGAACTGGTAGAAAACCCGGATATCCTGAGCGAGATTAAGGGCGATAAAGCCGATTTTATAAGGGTTGGGTTCGCTGCTGAGAGCGATAATCTGGTAGAAAACGCCAAAGAGAAGCTGGAGAAAAAAAGGCTAGACCTCATAGTAGCCAATGATATCACCGCCATCGATAGTGGCTTTGGTACAGATACAAACAGGGTGGTACTTATCGATCGCTCCGGTACGGTAGAGAGTTTACCGTTACTTTCCAAATCGGAAGTGGCCCATAAGATAATGGACAGGGTAGTGGATCTGTTGCAAAAGAAGTAGGAGGTAGGTTTAAAGAATTTATGACTCAGAGGCTAGCAGAAATACCCAAAGCCTATGATCCACAGCATGTAGAGACAAAGTGGTATCAGTTCTGGCTAGAAAAGGGCTACTTCACCCCCGAGATCGACCCACAGAAGAAGCCCTTTGTAATAATCATGCCCCCGCCAAATGTCACCGGTGAGCTTCATCTGGGTCATGCCCTAACGGCAACCCTGGAAGACATTATGATTCGCTGGCACCGCATGATGGGCGACCCAACCCTGTGGCTTCCCGGTATCGACCACGCGGGAATCGCCGCCCAGGTAATAGTGGAGCAGATGCTTGCTAGGGAGGGGGTAACCAGGCACGACCTGGGACGGGAGCAGTTCCTTGAGAGGATGTGGCAGTGGATAAGACAGTATGGTCGGGCGATCGCGGAGCAGCACAAGCGCCTGGGTGCTTCCTGTGACTGGAGCAGGGAACGTTTCACAATGGACGAGGGGCCTTCGAAGGCGGTGCGCACCACCTTCGTCCGCTTATATGAAAAGGGGCTTATCTATCAAGGGAAGCGTATTATTAACTGGTGTCCGCGCTGTACGACCGCTCTCTCCGACCTGGAGGTCGAGCATAAAGAAGAGACGGGGCACCTATATTATGTTAACTACCGGCTCTCTGGTGAGGAGGGCATTATCACCGTTGCCACCACCCGCCCCGAGACCATCCTCGGCGACACTGCAGTAGCGGTGAACCCACAGGATAAGCGCTATGCTAGTCTTGTGGGTAAAAGCGCAATCCTGCCCGTCATTGGCAGGGAGATTCCCATCGTCGCAGATGATGCAGTTAATTTAGAATTTGGCACCGGAGCTGTGAAGGTTACCCCAGCGCATGACCCGGTGGACTTCGAAATCGGCCAGCAGCACGATTTACCCTCGGTGAATATATTGAATCCTGACGGGACGATGAACGAAAATGCCGGCATGTACCAGGGTCTGGATCGCTTCGCCTGCCGAGAGCAGCTTCTATCGGATTTGGAGAAGGATGGCCTGCTGGTTAAGACAGAGACGCATCAACACTCCGTGGGGCATTGCTGCCGCTGCGACTCCGTAATCGAACCGTGGGCCAGCAAGCAATGGTTCATCAGGATATCGCCTCTGGCGATTCCAGCAATCGATGCGGTAACGGATGGCAGGATTAGGATCATCCCGGAGCGCTTTACCAAGGTCTACCTCAATTGGCTGGAGAATATTCGCGACTGGTGCATCAGCCGCCAGCTGTGGTGGGGACACAGAATCCCGGTGTGGTACTGTGACGAATGTGGTCAGCTTACAGTGACCACCGAGGATGCCCAAGTCTGTACTCATTGCGGTTCCTCGAAAATTGTGCAGGACCCCGACGTCCTCGATACCTGGTTCAGCTCGGCATTGTGGCCTCACTCCACCCTGGGCTGGCCTGAGCAAACTGAGGATCTGAAATATTTTTATCCTACATCGGTGATGGAGACCGGTTATGACATCCTCTTCTTCTGGGTTGCCAGAATGATAATGATGGGCCTGGAGAATACCGGAGAGATACCGTTTCATACTGTTTATCTTCATGGTTTGATACGCGATGAGAAGGGCGAGAAGATGAGTAAGATGAAAGGCAATGTATTAAACCCACTGAATGCCATTGATAACTATGGCACTGATGCCCTGCGCCTCGCACTATCTACCGGCACGTCGCCGGGAAACGATATGAGGCTGAGTAAGGGGAAGCTGGAGGCCGCCCGTAACTTCGCCAATAAACTATGGAACGCCTCTCGATTCATAGTAAGCAATATGGAGGATGGTACAAGTTTTGAAATCAACCACTCTATACTGCCCATTGAGGATCGCTGGATCCTCAGTCGTTTGAGCCGTATAGTTGACAGCGTTGGTAGCCTCATGGGAGATTTCCAGTTCGGCGAAGCTCAGAGGCAGATCCACGATTTCCTCTGGGGAGAGTTCTGCGACTGGTATATAGAGATGGCGAAGCTTCGCTTCAGGGATGGTGCGAACGAAAGAGGTGAAATATCTCCGATGCCCGTGCTTGCCCATGTACTGGAGACATCATTGCGCCTGCTCCATCCCTTTATGCCCTTTATCACTGAGGAGATATGGCATAATCTGAAAGGATACATCGATTACGATATGGCCGAATCTATCATGGTCTCCCCCTACCCAACGACCGGTGATGGTGATGGAGATAGTAGGGAGGGATTAGAAATTGACGCCGAGGCTGAGAAACAGATGGCGGTGGTTATTGATATTGTTCGGGCCATTAGAAACACACGCGCCGAGTTCCGTGTAGAGCCATCCAAATGGATAGAGGCATTTGTAGTCGCTGCACAAACTGGGCCTACAATTGAAGCTCAAGCTAAGGCTATCGAAACCCTGGCCCGGGTAAGGCCGCTAATCATCATCGGCAGCGAAGATGTGAGGCCAGATAAAGCTAAAACATTGGTGCTTGACGGGGCCGAGGTAATCCTGCCCATGGCAGGTATGGTAGACCTAGAGACGGAGAGAGCGTGGTTGAAGAAAGATATTG
>JAVLBD010000102.1:0-5388 GCA_031581405.1 Dehalococcoidia bacterium | reverse complement strand
CCCAGAGTCCCGGGATGACGGACTCAATCTTGCCGCCCACCTGGCTGTGTACCTGCGCCATATAATTCCCGGACATGCCTGGTTCGAATTTGACGATAAGTCGGTCAGCGGCACTATTATTGCTTTTAGCGTCAACTGTGGACGCCGGTAAAGCAAATCCGATTATACTGACCACTAATCCGAGTACAATGACAATAGTCAACAACTTTCTCATACGTGTCATTTGCAACCCTCCCTTTTCCCTTAATATTATGTATTATTATTTTATTTTATACCATATTATCCTTTAAATGTCAATAATATCAGTTTATTATAATAGTCTGAATCAACTCCCTAATCCCCCGAGATTGGGGGATTTTCTACACTTGGGGGGCACCCCAGACCTCTGTCACAGGGAAATCCCCAGGACTCCCCTAACGACTGTCATTGCGACTAGTACCCCATACCACTGGACGCCCCTTACGACTGTCATCGCGAGGAGATCTCGCGACGAAGCAATCGTATGAGTGGTGGTGGAACGAGCAGATTGCCGCACCCCGCCAAGTCGCAACTCGCAATGACGATGAGAGTTGATTCTCTGTCATTCCGAACTTGTTTCGGAATCTCACGGGTAATATGCGGCAAAGAGATATACTGAAACGAATTCAGCATGACAATGAGGCCTGAAAACCATTCATTGCGAGGAGCGATAATCGACGAAGCAATCTAGATGATGATAGGTGGGCCTGTGAAGCTGGGTTTACCTGCCCAATACCTGTCATTGCCCGATCGAGTCTGGCAATGACAGGTACGGTAGGAGTCGGTCAATCTTCTCTCTCGATCCACGGATGACGGTAAGAGGGTTCACTTGACAGGCAGTAGGCACGCGAGTATGCTTTCTACCATACAAGTCAGGAGGTAGACAATGAGGAAATCTATGCTTGCTGTTATGGTGCTCCTGGGCGTTATGCTGGTTTCGGGCCTAGCCTGTGGCGGAGGTGGAGGATCAGCACCAACCCCCACACCAACTCCAACAGCTACGCCAGATGGGGGAATTACCACGAAAATGCCGGAGGATATTATACCTCTCACGGTATTAGGTTTTAAACTTCTTCAGAAATATGACTGGGATAAGGGATTTGATGCTTGTGAATACTCGGCATACAGTCTTTTTTCTCCGAACCCTAATACAGAGTTCGACGGTAAAGTCCAAGATCTTCTGGTTACAGCGTTCCTGTTTGAGAATGACACGAGTGCTATCGAGTGGTATATGGACACGGCGGGAGATGGGTCTCCCTCCACAGAAATTCAGGTCAATGGTGCTGCTGCGTTAGTGACCTATGATAATTACCGTGGTGAAGCGGCGGCCCTTCAGAGTTATGGCAGGTTGGTAATTTTAAGTGACACTACGTCGCCTTTGGGGGCCACCACCTTTGATGAGCAAAGCTTGAAGGATGCTGCAATCGAAGGATTAAAAGCTATAAGGTGGTAAAGATGTTCCTCATATCGCGATCAAGGCTATGAAGAATAGTATAGGATTATAACCGGTAAGCTTCATGTATCTTATGCGCATGAATTTATCAAAGGGGCACCATGTTTGATCTCTCCTGATATAGTGCGCATGTCTCGTCACAGATCCTTCCAGCTACCTTTAGTTCAATGAGTAACTACGCTGCAAACTCTCCATCTGCGTTATACTTCATGATGGCGATATACCTCCTGTTGTGATCTTTTTTGATTATAACTATCTTGTACATTCCGCTGTCATATTGTAATGTAGCGCAGTCACAGATTACCTCTAAATTGTAAGCGCCGTATCTGTAACCATTCCTCAGCTTATTGATACCCTTCGTAATTTTGTCCCTTTTGTATTCATCTATCTGCGCAGATATACAGAATAATAGTCGCTGCTGAATTAATATGCCGTATTCTCTGTAATACAGAAGAATATAAGTGCATACTTTTTCTCCATAGGTTCACTATCGTTAGCCATAGAATTGTCCAATAGTATTATGTTAAGTTGTATATTGAGATTCGTATGCAACTTCTATCGTATTGATTATGTGGGTCAGGCCAGAATCCTTCAACATCACCATCCTCAAGTTAAAAACGGTGGGAAATAGCAGGCGGTCATTAAGCATGTGGTTGAGTAGTGTATTGGAGAAAACCTATCAGTCGCAAGGTGAAAAAGGCTGAGCAGAGAGGTTATATAGCGGGCAATAACAAATCAGCCCCTGAAGCTAGAGCTTTTTGGGGCTGATTTGTTTATCGAGTATCTCTAATGAGTGGCTTCTTTGTCCACCCTGCGTTTCTTATGTGGCGGACTTCGCCAGTGCATGTGTTCTAATTACGATCTTGTCATCCTCAACGTCAACAAGCACCGTATCACCTGAGCTGAAATCACCGCGCAGGAAGGCCTCCGAGAGCGGGTCCTCCACTAAATCCTGAATCGCACGGCGCAGGGGGCGCGCCCCAAAGACAGGGTCGTAGCCCTTCTCGCCGAGCAGGTTTTTCGCAGCGTCGGTAGCCTCCAGCTTCACGGCCTTCTCCGCAAGCTCCTGCCACACCTCGCGAAGCATAAGGTCGACGATCTGATTGATATGCTCTTTGTTCAGGGCATGGAACACGACGGTACCGTCGATGCGGTTAAGGAACTCCGGCCGGAAGAAACGCTTCATTTCTTCGAGCACTTTGCCCTTCATCCTCTCGTGGGCCTGCTTGTCACCTTTCGATTCGTCGGTCTTGGTAGCAAAACCCAGGGTTGTGTCCCTTTTTATAAGCTCAGCGCCGATATTGCTGGTCATCACGATAATGGTATTACGGAAGTCGACCCGCCTTCCCTTGGCATCGGTGAGATGCCCATCATCAAAGATCTGCAGGAGTATATTAAACACGTCGGGATGTGCCTTCTCGATCTCATCCAGCAGTATCGCCGAATAGCCCTTGCGCCTGACAGCCTCGGTGAGTTGTCCCCCTTCGTCGTAGCCGATATAACCTGGCGGTGCTCCAACAAGCCGAGCGACCGCGTGCTTCTCCATAAACTCCGACATGTCCAGCCTTATAAGGGCATCTCTGCCCCCGAACATGAACTCCGAGAGTACTCGAACGAGCTCCGTCTTACCAACTCCGGTTGGACCGAGGAAGATAAAGCTGCCAATGGGATGCCGGGGGTCTTTCAGCCCGGCGCGAGCCCGTCTTACTGCCTTAGAGATAGCTGAGATCGCTTCATCCTGGCCGACAATGCGATGGTGCAGTACCTCCTCCATTTGAAGAAGGCGTGTTGTTTCGTCGTGAGCCAGGCTTGTCACCGGTATATTGGTCCACATACTGACAACCTCGGCGACATCCTCCGCAGTGACGACGAGCTGCTCTGCCTCTTGTTTCTCCTGCTGCTCCTCCTGTATTCCCTCTATCTTTTCGCCGTACTCCAGCTCGCTATCCCGCAGCTCTGCAGCACGCTCATACTCCTGGGAAGCGATGGCTTCCTCTTTATCACTCTGTACTGTTTTCAGAGTCTGCATCGCCTCCTTCAGGCTATCAGGCGTGTAGAGATACCTGATACGTACCCGGGAGGATGCCTCATCGATAAGGTCGATAGCCTTATCAGGGAGGAATCGATCGGAGATATACCGTGCTGCCAGCGACGCTGCTGTATTGATAGCCTCATCGCTTATGGTCAACTGATGATGCTCCTCGTATCGGCTCCTTATACCATAGAGAATTGCTGTTGTCTCTTCTACAGAAGGCTCTTCAACGGTAACTGGTTGAAACCTGCGCTCCA
Source organism: Dehalococcoidia bacterium (assembly GCA_031581405.1). Taxonomy (GTDB): domain Bacteria; phylum Chloroflexota; class Dehalococcoidia; order E44-bin15; family E44-bin15; genus JAAXQM01. The sequence goes on along the minus strand of JAVLBD010000102.1, from coordinate 1,628 downwards.
GTGCTGCATCTTTCTCCAGGTGTTTTCGAAAATCGTCAGCGGTTGTTGCCCCGATGCACTGCAGCTCTCCGCGTGCCAAGGGGGGCTTCAAAATACTTGAAGCGTCAACGGCGCCTTCGGCAGCGCCAGCCCCAACAATGGTGTGTATTTCATCGATGAAGAGGCTGCAGTTGCCAGAAGTCTTCACTTCATCGATGACCTTCTTTAACCGTTCCTCGAACTCGCCGCGGTACTTCGTCCCTGCCACCAGTGCCCCTATATCCAGCGTGAGTAATCGTTTATTCCGCAAGGTGTGCGGTACATCGCCTGACGCAATGCGATGAGCCAGTCCCTCTACAATTGCTGTCTTGCCTACCCCGGGCTCCCCAATAAGGCAGGGATTGTTTTTCGTGCGCCGGCTGAGGATTTGAATGACCCGCTCGATCTCTTTGTCGCGTCCGATAACAGGGTCAAGCTTCCCTTTTCGGGCTGCCTCGGTTAAATCCAAGCTGATTTGGTCAAGGGTAGGTGTTTTCGATGTGGTGCGGCTCCCCGGTTGACCCTGAGACACGCTCTGATTAAGGAGTCGTACCGTCTCGGCACGAACCTTATCAAGGCTTACGCCCAGGCTTTCCAGGACGCCAGCGGCCACACCCTCCTCCTCTCGAAGGAGACCGAGAAGAAGATGCTCCGTACCGATGTAATTGTGATTGAGGCGTCGTGCTTCGTCTACGGCGAGCTCGATAACCCGCTTCGCCCGGGGTGTAAGGCCAATATCCTGGCCAACGCTTTTTTCACCTCGCCCAATAATGTATTCTACGGCGCTGCGAACTTTTTCCAGGTCCACACCGAGGTTGGCAAGTACCTTGGCAGCGACACCCTCCCCCTCACGAACTAAACCGAGTAGAATATGTTCTGTGCCAATATAGTTATGATTGAAGCGCTGAGCTTCCTCCTGGGACAGGCTAAGCACCTTGCGCGCTCTCTCTGTAAATTTCTCGAATCTACTTGACATCTCCCCTCCAAAATAACGCCAAAAACTAGAGGTTTACTATTTTCAGTCTATCACACAAATTGCAAAAAGGAAAGTTTTTGTATTCGTCCAGTACCTTAGTTACACAGAACCACTAGGCCATTTCAGCTTCCGCTGTCATTGCGAGCGAAGCGAAGCAATCTCGGGTAGTAGTGCTTGGAAATGACAGAGGAAAAGGGTGTCCAGAGGGATTTCCCTCTGGTGGGGGTCTGGGGGTGTCCCCCAGCTCTACTCTTCCCCCTCTCCTTGAGGAGAGGGGGACAGGGGGTGAGGTGAACCGAGGAGGTGATACTCCCCACGTCATTACAGGCGAATCCTTATTGTCATGCTGAATTTATTTCAGCATCTCTCGTTTCAGTGTATTAACCTTGAGATTCCGAAACAAGTTCGGAATGACAGTAATACAAGCCTCCTTTATTATTGTGAACGAATCCTTATTGTCATTGCGAGCCCCGCCTTGTCGGGGCGCGGCAATCTCATCCTTACATGCCTGCCCACCCATCATCCCCTAGATTGCTTCGTCGCTAGCACTCCTCGCAATGACAGCTTTCCATGCCACGTCGTTATTAATGTCATGCTGAATTTATTTCAGCATCTCTCGTTTCGGTGTCTTAAC
>JAVLBD010000101.1:0-5443 GCA_031581405.1 Dehalococcoidia bacterium | reverse complement strand
TTCAGCAGTCTCACTAAGAGGCGTTCGTTTTTCTGTGAAACTCGTGGTAGCGGGTGAATTTACCTATGGCACGGCTCGCTCGTTCCAGGGAATAGTAAACAGCGATGCTATCTTTTAATAGCTCTTGCCGCAAGTACTTCTCCTGCCCGGGGAGAAAACGCGCCAGACCTTCATGAAATACCATAATTAGAGGCTTTCCGTGGGGATTCTCGTGGTCAAATTTTATCAGGGGATCCAGGATTATTTTAGCATGTTTTTTCAAAGCCTGTTCCATTCCGGAGGCCTTTGTTTCAGGATCCATAACAGCTTTAACATAGAATAATCCCGGTGAAAGAACAAAGATAACGGCATCTATAATAGGATCGGTAGCAGCGCACTCTACAGAGCGTGTCAGGGTATTAAGATCCGTCATTGTCTGCGATATATCTATCGGATTCTTCAATATTGCCCCTGCGCGGGGTATAAAACTTGCCAGTTGCACTATTGTTTCCTTGCTAAAAGCGGGCATTTCAAGCCCTGCTCGGTTAATAATATCGGCACCGGCAACACTGTTGCCTCCACCTCCACCAACCAGAGCCATCCGATTACCACCTAATGGTCGAAGATAACGGAATGTCATGGCAAGATCGAGAAGCTCATCACCGCTATCAGCCCTAATAGCTCCCGTCTGCTTGAAGAAGGCGTCCCATACTGCCAGTTCACCTCCCAGTGATCCGGTATGTGACGCTGCTGCTCTTGCACCACTCTCAGTTGCCCCACCCTTCCATATAATAACCGGTTTGTTTCTATTAATCTCCTTGACGAGAGTTGTAAGCTTTTTCCCGTCCTTCACACCTTCAATGTACATACAGATTATCTCTGTATCTGCATCGTTAGCCAGGTATTCCAGTAAATCAGTGCTATCTAGTACAGCCGCATTACCATAGCTAATAACCTTGCTCAGGTAAATGCCATATCGAGGTGCATCGAAAACAAACTGTCCAGCATGGCCACCACTCTGGGCCAGCATTGCTACCGGTCCCGGAGTGGGATCAAAGGTTATCCATGTTGTATTTCTATAGGCGGGAACGTGAATGCCCATGCAATTAGGCCCTAAGATGCGAAGTCCGCCCTTTTCGGCTACCTCTTTTAGCTTCTCCTCCAGCGCTATGCCCTCTTCATCTCCCGCTTCCTTGAAACCACCGGTGTACATTTGAATGTTCTTGGCATTTATCGCAATGCACTCCTCGAGCACCGAGAACACTGCGCGCGCAGGAACAGAAATGGTGACCAGGTCGATAGGCTCAGGGACTGACGTTAGATTGGGATAGATCTTTAGGCCGTGAAGCTCTTCACCAACTGCTTTAGGATTGATAGGGTAGATATTACCGGCAAAACCGGCATTCTTTAGGAGAGCTACGAAATCCATAAAAATGGGGGCTTTGCGGGAAGCCCCCACGACAGCTATTGCTCTGGGATTAAAAGCTGACTCAAACTCTGGATTCCACGTCATTTTTCAAGCTTTACAATTATGGAGAAAAGACGCGTGACTTAGAAAAAAGACACACGATTTCCACTCAATGCAGTTCACTATGGGTCGGAAAAGTGCCGAGGGCGGGACTCGAACCCGCACGGGCTAAACACCCAAGGGATTTTAAGTCCCTCGCGTCTACCGGTTCCGCCACCTCGGCGTACGACGACGAGGCACAAACCCGACCTTAATTCTACAACTATTAGGTGCAACCTTCAATGTCTTTTCCCCACCTCCCCTTAAAATGTCGGTTGCTACATTTTTAAGTATCTGTTTTACTCATATCTGACGATGTTGTGCGGGTTTGAGATATCCGTTCCTTATGTCTTGGTCTGTGTCCACTCTTCCAGGATGTTTGTTATCTTCGTGCTCTTTTTCTTCCACTCGCCTTTCACTTTAACATATTCGTCTTCATAATAGCGCCAGCCATTCAGCGTTGCGATTGTCTGAATAATAAGACGGTCATTTAATACCCATACGCCTCTGGCGGTTATATCGCTGGTTATCTCAATCTCAGGATTGTGGCCCTGATGAACCGAGATCATAGTGTCCCGACCCAGGTTTTTTTTCAAGAACTCCAGAATCGCTTTTCTCCCCTGCAGTAACTCAATACCCATTCCGTAATCCGCAACCGCATCTTCAACCCAGATCTCTTCCATTTCATCCCAAAGCTTCTTATCAACACAGCGAAAATATTTAGCTTTGAGCTTCTTGATCGCCTCAATATCCTCCATAATACTGATCCTTTTTTCCAGCTCTGATAGGTCAGCCATGACAGCAACCTCCTTTTTTTAATTTTTTGCTAGTAGTCTAAAAAGTGCTAATCTTTTAATACTCTGGGATTTGAATGTCACGTGAAGTGATCTATGAAAACGAAAGCTTCCTGGTAATAGGAGCTTCGTTCGAGGTAAATAAGAGGCGACGGGCGGATTCGAACCGCCGAATAGGGGTTTTGCAGACCCCCGCCTTAACCACTTGGCCACGTCGCCGCTATGACCCCGATGACTCGGGGAATATTATCTTTGGAGCGGAAGAAGGGATTCGAACCCTCGACCTTCTCCTTGGCAAGGAGACGTTCTACCACTGAACTACTTCCGCAACTGCCGAGGAGGAGATTTGAACTCCTACGGGCTTTCGCCCACCACCCCCTCAAGATGGCGTGTCTACCGATTCCACCACCTCGGCATCTGGCAGGGGTGGGAGGACTCGAACCCCCGACCTACGGTTTTGGAGACCGCCGCTCTACCAACTGAGCTACACCCCTAATAACGATTTACCCTCAGCCTTTTTTGTCCTTCTATTGGGGTTAGAGGTTCAACCTCCCAGATAATTGCGCGGTTATTATATACGAAATTCGAAAATTATTCAACGCAACACCAGCGCGACAAACAAGTCTGGACTGCGTATAATAAGAGACCGTTGAAAAAAGAGGTGCATGATACTTCCTGCCGGTGGTCTGGGGGTGTCCCCCAGCTTTAAAATCCCCCAAGACTGGGGTACATAGGGGGTTGATCAATACTAGTTCAGCAGTTTTAATATATATGATAATCGATAAAATAATAAGCATCCTAAAGGGAGAAGGACCGGTAAACATTATCAACGGTGTCAAGCCGAGAATGCCTCAATAATTCACTAAGAATATAAGTGCGGGGTGACAGACATGTCGGAGCAAATGAATGGGGGGCAGGCACTTGTTCAAGCCTTGCTCAGGATGGGCGCATCTAGGGTTTACGGAATCATCGGGACATCGAACATAGCATTTGTCGACACGCTGTACGAGGTACGTGACCAGATACGCTATGTCTCGTGCCGTCACGAGCAGGTTGCCGCCAGCATGGCAGATACGGAGGGAAGGCTTACCGGGAAGCCAGGTGTGGCCTTGGTGCACTCAGGCCCGGGAGCGCTTAATACCATGATAGCCGCGGGAAACGCATACAAAGACTGCTCTCCGCTCATGATTATAACAGGTGCGGTAAAACGCCGCCTAACGAAGAGCGATGGGATGCTGGAGGCTGACCACCGGCGTCTCTTTTCACCGCTGTGCAAGGGTACTTTCCGCGTAGAAGCGGCATCTGAAGTTCCACAGGTCTTTTCACAAGCCTATCGAGCCGCTATGAGTGGCGCCCGTGGACCTGTCGTCATAGAGGTTCCTGAAGATGTCTGGACAGAAAGGGCGGAAATTGACATCGATACGATGAATCTCGCCGCAGATGCTCCCCCGCCGGTAATTCAGTCAGATGTGAGGGCTGTTTTGACCATGATTGATTCAGCCACGTTACCGCTCGTCCTCTCCGGAGCAGGCATTGCTTACTCACGCTCATCTGATAGCCTGGTGAAATTCGCGGAATCACTATCATTGCCCGTCATAACCACTGGTAATGGTCGTGGAACCATACCGGAAACCCACCCGCTTTCCTTGGGCCGTGTCGGCTTTGGGGGCGGAAACATGGTTGCAGACAAGGCACTGGAGAACTGTGATGCGCTTCTATGCCTCGGCGCTGGTATAAGTGACATGACGACTTATGAGTTCACTGCCCCGTTCTCAAATGAAAATGTGATGATCGTTAATATATCTCCCGACTGCCTCGCACCACAAGCTCCCAAAAGCAAACTTGTCTTATGTGACGTGGCTGATTTCCTCAGCAGGTTGGTCGAGGAACTGGGAGATCGCAGGGAGCCAGTCCGGTCGTCATGGGACCAGGCACTGGCCGATGCAAGAGCGCTTTGGGAAAGCGTGCTCCAGACGTCTCTCAATCGCGAAGGAAACCTGCCTTCACCCAGCCGCATCATCAGTAAGCTGGCGAGGAAACTTCCCGATGATACAATCGTTAGTGTGGGAGCAGGGATGCACCTGCTTTACCCGATGGCTTTCATGCCTTGTAACCAGCCACTTAGTTTTCTCTCCACCGTGAACTTCGGAGCGATGGGATTCGGTATGGCAGCATCAATGGCGGCAAGCATTATTTACCCCGAGCGCGCCGTGCTCGCGGTTCTTGGGGATGGAGACTTCATGATGACGGTACAGGATCTGGAGACAGCGGTCAGGGAAAGTCTCGACATTAAGGTTCTGATTCTCAACGACTACCAATACCGTGTTCTCAACTTCAAGCAGAAACTCCAGTTTGGGGGTCGCGTGCTTGGAACCGAGCACGGCAACCCGGACTTTGCCGACCTGGCCCGATGTTTCGGAGCTTCAGGCTACAGGCTAGATACTCCGGACCGAATAGACCAGGTACTGGATGCCGCCATATCACAAAAGGGTCCGGTGGTAATCGATGTCATCATAGATCCTGATGACATGCCACCGCTGAATATCGAGGCAACCCTTCGTATGTCAGCCGGTTGACCCAGGTAGATGATACCTCTCATACACGGACTCCTCTAAACACTACTATTCCAAAGGGATAAGGGCCGTTGTGTAGTCACGCATTTCTAATTGTCACAGGTAAAGGATTGAAGATGGTGGTAAGAGCCATAAAACTAAGTGTGCCTCAAGTTATTAGCACTCCTCGACGATTATCTCGAAAGGGTAGCTCATCGCTCCGGTAGGGCATACGCTCTCGCACAGCGTACACCATCGCTTGCAGGAAATACATTCTTCTTTTCGAATTACGGTGACTATATTATCGACTAACACGAGAACACGGCACTTGCACACGCTTACACACAACCCACATCCGTCGCACTTATCCCGATCCACCAGTGGCATATCAACCATTCTATTAGCTGCCCTCTGCCATTAGGCTATTACTAAAACCTGTAGCTGAATGTGACTTTTGTCACAAAAATGTCCATCCACTATGCCTTCAAATGATTCCTTACCAGTGTTACTATTGAAACTTCTCTTAATATCATTCCAGTCATATGACGTCTGACTCCTCATGCTGGGAGGTTATCAATGCTACATATATAGAGGACGCTGAAAAAGAGGTA
>JAVLBD010000100.1:0-5469 GCA_031581405.1 Dehalococcoidia bacterium | reverse complement strand
GCTACCACCCGCTCCTTGAAGAATGGACCATCGCAGGTAGCACAGTAAGAGACCCCTTTACCCGTTAGTGATGTTTCGCCCGGTACCCCAAGCTTATTAAACTGGGCGCCTCCGGCGACGATCACTGCCTTCGCTGTGAAGTCGCCCTCGTTGGTTTTAATCAAAATGTCGCTATCACCCGGCTTGATCCCGCTTGTTTCGGCAGTTCTAGTCTCCAGGCCGTATCTGGAGGCCTGCTGGTGCATGAGCTCGCCGAGATCGAACCCTGAGATGCCATTGGGGAAACCCGGGTAGTTCTCCACATGCAAGGCATTGGTGATCTGCCCGCCAAAGATACCTTTTTCAATAAGGAGAGTGTGCAACCTTGCCCTGGACGCATAAATCCCCGCGCTCAATCCTGCTGGCCCGCCCCCGATAATGATAACTTCATAGGTATTATCCATTGCTAACCTTGCCTGATATCGCTAATTGGAGCTGAGGATTTCATCCAAAGCCTTCTTTAGCTCGGTCTTGGGCTTAAAGCCCACCAGCTGACCTACCGGCTTACCATCCTTAAAGAGGAGCATAGTTGGGATCGCGGAAATTCCGTATTTGGTGGCACTTATGGTGGCTTCATCGACATTAAGCCGGGTTATGCCTATCTTTCCTTTATACTCCTCTGCCAGGTCTTCCAATATAGGGGCCACCGCCCGGCACGGGCCACACCATGGAGCCCAAAAATCTACCAACACCGGCATTTCTGCCTGAAGCACTTTTTCATCAAAGGTTTTATCATCAATGTCCACTGGTTTTTCCATAATTCCCCTTCCTTTTAGCTAAGCCCTGTATTTATTGCCCGCACCACATCCTGCTCCACTGCTTTTTTAGCAATGAAGATGGCGCTCTTTATAGCCTTGGCCTCGCTGTGCCCGTGAGCGATGATCACGTTCCCGTTTACCCCGAGTAGGGGTACCCCGCCGTGTTCAGCGTAGTCCAAAGCATGGATTGCACCGCGAATGCTACGCTGTACGATCATCCTTAACAAGGGTACTCGTGCGAGTGCTTGGTGCAGCGATAGAACAACCATCTCCCCGATCCCCTCGCCTGTCTTAAGCAGTACATTGCCGGTGAAACCGTCGGTGACGAAAACGTCTGCGACATTGTGGGAAATATCGTTTCCCTCTACATTGCCTATAAAGTTCAGATTGGTATTCTTCAATAGCTGGTGGGTCTCGCGCACGAGCAGGTTACCCTTGATTTCTTCTTCCCCGTTAGAGACGAGGCCAATCCTTGGGCTTTCTAGCCCGTAAATCCTTTCCATATAAATGCTGCCCATCTGTGCAAATTGAACTAGCTGGCTCGGTTTGCAATCGGCATTGGCCCCTATATCGATGAGGAGTACGGAATGCCAGGGGAGGATAAACAGGAAGCCTAGGGCCGGGCGCTCAATACCTTCGATACGCTTAAGGGTAAATGTGGCGGCGGCCATCACCGCCCCGGTATTGCCTGCCGATACAAAGGCGGAGGCATCGCCTTTCTTAAGGAGGTTTATGCCCACCACGATGGATGAATCCTGCTTATCGCGCACTGCTTGAACGGGGTGCTCGTCAAATCCCACCACCTCACTCGCATCGACAATAGCGAGATTAGCGCGATGCTTTTCCAGCTCTGGCTCAATGGCGCTCCGTTTTCCTACCAGCACTATCTCTACTGCCTGCTCCTGGGTAGCTGCCAGTGCTCCCCGTACAACCTCTTGAGGAGCGTTTTCCCCTCCCATAGCGTCCAACGCAATTCTCATCTCAATTAACCGCGCTTTCCCATAGGTCACATCGCCCGCCCCATTGCACAAGCACCTTACCGTCCCCGAAGACCTGGGAGATCTCACAAACACCGGCGCAGGCCTTACAGTCGAAGGAAGAAGTACGGAAATCGGCGTCCGCTACCCCAAATCCTTTGAAATGTGTCCCATTGCTCTGCATGGCCATCTCCTCACGTGTAAGAAGCGCTGCCCCTATGGCTCCTATTACCTCATGGTGAGGGGGCACAATTATCTCGGTCTTCAGGGTTTCCTGGAAGGCTCTCACTATGCCCTGGTTGAAGGCGACACCTCCCTGGAATAAGACAGGGGGCCGAATCTCCATGCCCTTGCCGACATTGTTCAGGAAATTTCGCACCAGGGCTTGGCAAAGGCCGTAGGTAATATCCTCGATGCGGTGCCCCATTTGTTGTTTGTGTATCATATCCGACTCGGCAAATACAGTACACCTCCCTGCGATGCGAATCGGTTTCTCGCTCCGAAGCGCCTCTTTGCCGAAATCCTCTATACGGATATTCAGGCGCTGTGCTTGCTGGTCAAGGAAGCTTCCAGTGCCCGCAGCGCAAACGGTATTCATGCCAAAGTCGGTAACGATGCTTCTCCTGATTATGATTATCTTTGAGTCCTGCCCACCGATCTCGATAACGGTCTGCACATCGGGGACGAAGTGAATGGCGGCTGCTGCCTGGGCAGTGATCTCATTTTTTACCACGTCGGCGCTTACTATCACTCCCGCCAGGTAGCGGGCGCTTCCCGTAGTGCCCACACCTTTAATAGTAGCCCGCGAAGGAAGCCTTGTTGCCAACTCCTTGAGGCCCTGCTGGATTACCGAAATGGGCCTGCCCTGGGTGCGCAAATAGAGGGAGGTAACGAGACGGTCCTCCTCATCGAGCGCCGCAAACTTGGTAGTCACCGAGCCCACGTCGATGCCTAAGTATATCCCGTTACTTGGCGGCAAAGAATTCCTCCTTGATCCTGGCCATTATATCTGGCTGGGCAATAAGGTCCACCACTGTCATCGCCATTGCCTTTGCCCCATCGAGGAGCCCGCGATTGCCATCCTCCGCGGCCGCTGCTGTCGCGAACTCCGGAGAGTGGGGTAAAACGTTCGGTGGAGCAATGGCTATCATAGGGTGAATGGTGGGCACCAGTTCGCTTACATTGCCCACATCGCTGGAGCCAAGCGCTCTCTCAAAGATGGGGGCAACAGTGCGTCCCAGCGCCCCCATATTCTCGGTAAACGTCTCCGCCAGAATTCGGTTGGTCTTGAGCGGGGCATAGTATTCTGTCCACTTATAGTCCAGGTGGGCACCCGTGGACAAAGACGCTGCGTGGAAGCAGTTTAGCACTTTCCTCCTCAGTTCATCAAGATAAACATCGTCCTCTGCACGTACCAGGAAACTGCCCGCGGTGTAGGCAGGCACGATATTTGGTGCCTCGCCTCCCTTGGTGATGATGCCGTGGATGCGTGCTCGCTCCCTTACATGCTGCCGTAGAGAATTGATCCCATTAAAGGCCTGGATCAATGCCTCCAGGGCATTGATCCCCTCTTGGGGAAAGGCGGCGGCGTGGGCAGCTTTACCCCTGAACTCCACCTCCAGACCGATACAGGCCAGGGCCTGGATGCTTGCCATGTCCACAATGCTGGGGTGCACGATCATGGCGGCATCTATGTCTGCAAAGGCGCCCCGCTCGGCCATGATTGCCTTGCCCCCATAAAGCTCCTCGGCGGGGGTGCCGATAACGACTACGCTACCCCCCGCTTCATCGATTGCACTTTTTAAAGCGACAGCAGCGCCCACTGCAGCGGTAGCGATTATGTTGTGGCCGCAGGCGTGTCCAACTTCTGGCAGGGCGTCGTATTCGGCTAGAAGGGCGATGATTGGTTTACCGGATCCAAAGCTTCCGCGAAAAGCGGTGGCCAGCTGACAAATCCCTTTTTCGACCTGAAAATGGTTCCCCTGCAGGTATTCCGTAAGCCAACCGGATGCCTTAACTTCCTGAAAACCGAGCTCTGGATTTTGGTGAATCCTGCGGCTCAGCTCAATAAGTTCCTCGCGCTGAGCATCTACCCCCTCAGCCGTCTTCGCTTTCAGCTTATGTATATCCAGCTTCTTGCTCATAACCAGCGTTCTTTGAACAACGTCTCAAAATTGGGTAGGCAGCTTTTTATATCGGAGCGAATGGAACGCATTACCCCCGGCGGTTATTATAAACCGATGAAGAAGACATTACTAGCTCCTGCACTCGTTATATATAGCGAGAATGCTGAAAAAGAGGTGCAGGATACTTCCTGCCGGGGGTCTGGGGGTGTCCCCCAGTTTTAAAAGTCCCCCAAGATTGGGGGATATAGGGGGTTGATCAAGACTATTTCAGCTTACTTCTTCAGCTCGCTGAGCCTCTGGGCAAAGCGAGCCAGGTTATCCCGCAGGATCATCCCGATCAGCCTCCCCTCCCTGACCACAGCCACAATCTCCAGATTATCCTCATCTATTCTCTCGAGGATGCTGATAGCGTCATCGGACGGTTGGACCATTTTCAGTTTTTCCAGGGGGGCCATAGCCTGCCCGGCGGTGGTGACGTCCCAGTTCTCTCTGGGCACCTCTTTCACCTGTTGCATGGTGAGTAGGCCATTCACGCTATCTCCGTCGGTAACCAGGAGATACTGACTTGAGCTGGTAAGGAGCGGCCCATTTACCAGTTCCTTGATGGTTAGTTGGCGAGGAATGCGGGGAAAATCTCTGGTCATCACATCTTCAGCGGTGAACCCCTTCAGGGTTTCGCGCAGCCTGGTTTGGTTATACGTGGCCCGGGTGGCACTGTTGAGGAAAAACCCGATAAACATCAACCACAGGCCATTGAGCCAGTACGGTGTGAAAAGGATAATGATGCCCCCCAAGATAAATAAATATGAAACCCCGTACCCGGCCATCGTAGCAGCCCGTGTTGCGCGCATAAAGTCACCCGTAGTAAGCCAGATGATGGAGCGCAGCACCCTGCCGCCATCAAGGGGAAAGCCCGGTATCATATTGAAGATGGCGAGCATTCCATTGATCAAAGCGAGCCATGCGCATATAGCTGATACATACTCGTTTAAGTCGCTGGTTAGCCAGGCGATTAAATAGAATAGTCCGGCGAGCGTAATGCTACATAGCGGCCCTGCGATAGCCATAGCTAGCTCGGTGGTGGGGCGAGACGCCTCTTTTCCGATTTGAGCGACGCCACCGAAAAAGAAAAGGGTGATGCTCTTTGCCGGGATGCCAACTCTCCTGCCGACGAGGCTATGAGCCAGCTCATGGGCAACGACCGAGGCAAAAAAGACAAGGCTGGTAACGATACCTACGATCCAATAGTAGGCTGTGGACCATTCAGGATGGTTGCTGGGGAAGACAGATAAGGAGAGGAGCGCAGTGATAAAGAAAAAAATGAGAAACCAGCTATAGTCCAACCGAAAGGGGATGCCAAAGATTTTACCTAGTTGAATTGATTTACCCATCTGGAAATCTGATGATCTGTTCTATGATTTACATTACAGTAACGTTTAGCCAGTGTCAATTTTCCACACTCATCCAATACAGTATATCAAAGGAGACCGCTGAAAAAGGGGTGCAGGATACTTCCTGCCGGGGGGTATGGGGGTGTCCCCCAGCTTCACAAGTCCCCCAAGATTGGGG